>NZ_JBHZBH010000055.1:0-42257 GCF_042754765.1 Nonomuraea sp. NPDC059194
CTGCCTGACTCATACGGCTCTCACTGGCCCTGCCCGATGCCTGCGCGCCGGGGTTCGCTGCCGCCTGCCCACATGATCGTTATTTTCGGGTCAGAGGTGCGGGGATGAGCGTTGCCAGGAGGGTTACGGCAAGCCCGGCCACGCGCCACCCTGGGCGCGGGGCCGGCCTCCATCCAGGGATACGCATCACCGAGCGTCCGTGGCCGGGCGCCGTTACGGAAAGTTCGGCCGAAACCGACCCGCGTCGAGGAAGGGCAGGCGAGACGGCTGACCCTTGGCCGGTTCCCTATCGGCTGGAGGGCCGGGCGGAGATGGCGGCCGCGATGATCAGGGCGAACGCGGCGATGGCAGTCAGGGTGCGAAGGGTGTGGAAGAGCTCCCACCGCTGCACGATCTCGATGTAACCGGCCGGGGCGGAGGTGGCGGCCCACTGCCGGAAGTGCGCGTGCAGCGGGACGTTGCCGAACACCGTCACCAGCAGCGTGCTCACCGCCAGCGAACCCGCCCCGAGGGCCAGCCGCCGGGGCAGGCCGCGCGCGAGGACCGCAAGGGCGAACGAGGACAGGATCGCCAGCGCCATCGCGCTCTGCATGACGGGTTCGTTGACCTGCATCATCGCGGTGTGGAAGGTCAGGCGGACATCCATCGGCACGGCGTTGAACGTGGGGATCACGTTGGCCGCGCCGTACCCGAAAGCGCCCGCGAGCAGGCCGGTGGCCAGCAGCGCCGCCCCGTGGACATACCTGGCTGAGGTTCTCATGGCTGGAGATTCTCGACCGCTCGCCCAGCCCGGTCGTCCCACCTGAGGAGGCTTCCGCCGCTGCTGCCGAGGGACGACAGCGGGCCGATCGATCTACGACGCCGGGAGTACGCGGGCACGGAGAACAGAAGGCCCGCCCGGGTCGAAAGGAACCAGGCGGGCCGATGTGATGTCAGCGGGTCAGCACTGGACCGGCTTCAGCCACGAGCACTCCAGGTCGCCGCCCTCCTGCGCGGCCGGGGTGTCGTCGGTGCGCAGCTGGGCGGTGGTGTCGGGCGTGGTGCGGCTGAACTTCGCCAGCCGTACCGCGATCTTGTCCTCGATGTCCTTGGGCGAGCCGGACAGGTACTGGTTCAGCAGGATGGCGAACACCAGCGGCTCGCCCTCGGCGCTGGTGACGTACCCGGACAGCGACGTGACGCTCGTCAGCGACCCCGTCTTGGCGTGGACGTTGTTCGCGGCGGGCGTGCCGCGCATCCGGCTGCGCAGGGTGCCGCCGGTGAGGCGGTCGGCGTTGCCCGCGATGGGCAGCGCGTCGTACCAGGTCTTGAACCACGGCTTGCCCCGCACCGACAGCAGCAGCTGGGTGATCGACGTCGCGGTGACGCCGTCGCGGCGGGAAAGGCCCGAGCCGTCGCGCAGGTTCAGGATCTGGACCCCGTTGGCCTTGGCGAAGTCGGAGGTGGCCTTGAGCCCGGCCGGCCAGGTGCCCTGGTTCGACACCTTGCGGCCCATGGCCTTGGTGAGGATCTCGGCGTGCATGTTGTTGCTGAGCTTCATGAACGGCACCAGCAGTTCGCTCAGCGGCATCGACTCGTGCTTGGCCAGCTCGCTCGCCCCTTCGGCGGCGGCGCCGCTGACGGTGGGGCCGAGGACCTTGACGCCGTGGGCGGTCAGCGCCTTGCGGAACAGGGAGGCGGCGTAGCGGGTGGGGTTGTCGACGGCCACCCACTCGTCGTACGGCCCGGCCACGGTGCCGGTGATGACGACCGTGTTGGTGGCGTGCTGGCGTTCGATGAGCACGTCGGTAGAGGCGCCCACGGTGGCGTTGTTGACGATCTTCAGGTAGTCGGTCTCGGGGGTGGTGCTGACCTTGACCTTGTCGCCGTCGGCCGCCACCGAGACGACGACCGAGCCCGCGTCGTAGTCCCTGTCGGGAGAGGCGGTCAGCGCGGAGATCTGGGCGGCGTAGTAGGCGGTCTCGTCGTCCCACGCCCAGTCCTGGCCGAGCCGGACGGTGTCGAACCAGGTGTCGTCGGCGACCAGCTTGCCGGTGACGATCTTGACGCCCTTCGCGGCGACGGCGGCGGCCAGCGCGTCGTAGTCGGCGGCGAGCATGGTCGGGTCGCCGGTGCCGCGCAGCACCAGGTCGCCCTTGAGGACCGAGCCGATCGTCCGGCCGGCGGCCAGGGCGCTGGTGGTGAAGCGGTAGTCGAGGCCGAGCACCTCGGCCGCGGCGGCCGAGGTGAACAGTTTGGCGTTGGAGGCGGGGGTCATGAGCTTGCCCGCGTCGGTCGAGTAGAGCTCCTCGCCGGTGTTGGCGCTCTTGACCACGACGCCCGCACGGCCGATGTCGAGGCGGGAGTCGCTGAGGATCTGATTGAGGTCCTGGGTGAGGTCGGCCACGCCGGGCGAGGGGTCGGCGGCGGTGGCGGGGGAGACAGGGCTGGACGCCCACGCGAGGGCGGCGACGAGCGTGCCGGCGACGAGTGAGGCTGGGGTGCGACGCATGGAGGTCTCCAGGGTGCGTAAGGTCTCGGAGGGATCATGGGAGCGCCGGCTTCTCCCCGCAATCCGCAAATTTCCGTATCTTTCGCACTGGTGTCCCGTGCTGGGCCGGGCTCGGACGGCCGACCGCACTACGGTGACACAGGGAACGGGCAACGTCGCGGACCTCAGCCGGAGTCCCGCTGGAGCATGCGTGCTCGACAGACGGCCACCGGTGACGAACGGTGGCTTATCGGGCGCTTGCCGTACTGGAGACCAGGAAACCCACGTCCCCGAACGAGATCTCGTCACCCGAGCGCACCCGCGCCGGGCCCACCAGTCGCCACCCGTTGAGCCGGGTGCCGTTCAGCGACCCCAGGTCGACGAGCATCCACGACCCGTCGTCGCCCTTGCGCAGCTCGGCATGCACTCTCGACACCGTCAGGTCGGCCAGCACCAGATCGCAGGCCGATCCGCGGCCCACCACGTATCTGAGCCTGCTGTCGTCGGGAAGCGCCAGCCGCGGCAGCCGCGGCTTGCGCCAGGCGGACTGCAGACGGGTGGTGAGCTCCGAGACCGAGGCGACCACGTCGGTCAGCCGCTGCCTGAAGGTGTTGGGCGGGGGGAGGTCGGCGACCAGGTCGTCGAGCTCGTGGCGGCTGCGGGCCCGCAGCGCCTGATCGACTCGGCCCACGAACGTGTCGTGGCTCAGGCGCCCTTCGACGGCGCGGTCGCGGAGCTCGTCGATGGCGCGATCACGTTCCCCATCGGATGCGCGAAATGGGGGTTGCGTCGAGCTCATGCCCCGAGTATCGGCCCGAACCGCGTTTCCTGTCCAGAAAACCTTGAACGGGGCATACTGAGTATGCATACTCAGTATTCATGTCCATCAGACACGGGCTGCTGGCGTTGCTCAGCCAGGGCCCCAGGTATGGCTATCAACTGCGCGCGGAGTTCGAGGCGTCGACGGGGGCGACCTGGCCGCTCAACATCGGCCAGGTCTACACGACGCTTTCCCGCATGGAGCGAGACGGCCTGGTCGCCTCCGGAGAGGAGGACGAGCAGGGCCGGGTCGTCTACACGGTCACCGAGGCCGGTCGGGCGGAGATGGAGCGATGGTTCAGCACCCCCGTCGCCCAGTCCGACCGGCCGAGGGACGAGCTGGTCATCAAGCTCGCGATGGCCGTCACCGCGAAGGACGTGGACGTCGGCAAGGTCGTCCAACGCCAGCGAACCGCCACGATGCGCACCCTTCAGGAGCTGACCAGAGCCAAGCGCGCGGGCGCGGTCGGCCCGGCCCAGCGGCTCGTGCTGGATTCGATGATCTTTCAGGCCGAGGCCGAGCAGCGCTGGCTCGACCACTGCGAGGCCGTACTCAAGGAGGCAGGAGCATGACGCGAGTGGTGGCGCTGCGGGACGTGGAGCGCGTGCACGGGGAAGGTGACGCGGCGGTCCACGCACTGAAGGGCGTCAGCCTGGAGGTCGACGCGGGGGAGTTGGTGGCGGTCATGGGCCCTTCGGGGTCCGGCAAGTCGACGCTGCTCAACCTCGCCGGTGGCCTGGACAGGCCGACCGGCGGCACGGTCGCGGTCGAGGGGGTCGACCTGTCGACGGTCAAGGACCTGGCCGCGCTGCGGCGCAGGAGCGTCGGCTACGTCTTCCAGGACCTCAACCTCATCCCCTCGCTGACCGCGGTGGAGAATGTCATGCTCCCCAGAGAGCTCGACGGCGTGCGGGTCCGCGAGGCCAGGCAGGAGGCGCTGGCGGTGCTGGGCGAGGTCGGCCTGGCGCACATGGCCGACAGGTTCCCCGACGAGATCTCGGGCGGGCAGCGTCAGCGCATCGCGATCGCCAGGTCGCTGGTGGGCGAGCGGCGGCTGATCCTGGCCGACGAGCCGACGGGCGCGCTGGACACCCCGACCGGCGACGAGATCCTCGAGTTACTCCGAACGCGCTGCGAGGCGGGCGCGGCGGTGCTGCTGGTCACCCACGAGTCCCGCTACGCGGGGTGGGCGGACCGGGTGGTGTTCCTGCGCGACGGGCAGATCGCCGACGTGACGAGCGCGCCCGCGGTGAGCGTCGGATGAGGGTCGCACTGCGCATCTCGCGCCGGGACGCCGTCAGAGCCAAGGGGCGCACCGCGCTGATCATGGTGATGATCGGGCTGCCGGTCCTGGTGATTACCGGATTGCTCACCTTCGTCGCGACGGCCCAGGTGACGGGCAGTGAGGGGTTGGTCAGGAAGCTGGGCGCGGCCGACCTGCGGATCAAGACGACGCGCTATGACAGGATCAGCGAACAGCACGGTGACAGCGGATACCCCGTCGGCATCTCCGCAGGGCGGAAGCGTGGCCAACCCACGACCATGGCGGAGGTAGCGGCGCGGCTGCGGCCCGGCACCAGGCTGATCGGCTTCGACGAGGGCAGCGTCGACATCTGGGGGGCCGACGGCTACGAGCACGTCAGCGCCGCGGAGATCGACCTGCGCGATCCCCTGACCAAGGGCATGCGGCCGCTGGTCGAGGGCCGCTACCCGGCGAGTCCCGACGAGGTCGTCGTCGCGAATGGGCTTCCGTTCCGCCCGGGCGACACGATCAAGGTCACCCGCGCGAACCGCCAGGTGCGGGTGGTGGGCGTGGTGGCGTACCCGTTCAGCTCCAAGCACGCCGAGGTCATCGGTTTCAGAGGGGCGTTGCTGCTGGACAAGCGCGACGGCCAGGGCACCGGCTGGCTGGCCGACACCCCGTCCCCCGCGACGCTCGCCGACACCCGCCGCCTCAACGAGGTCGGCCTCGTGGGTCTCTCGGCTCTCACCGCCGAACAGAACAGGCCGATGCTCCCTCTTGCGTCGATCACGCAAGTGATGACGGTCGCTCTGGCGGTCTTCATGGTGACGGCGGAGACGGTCCTGCTGGCGGGGCCCGCGTTCGCGATCGGGCTGCGACGGCGCAGGACCGAGCTGGCCGTGATCGCCGCCCAGGGGGCTTCGAAGGCGCACCTGCGCGCGATCGTGCTGGCCGACGGCCTGGTCATGGGCGGCGTCTCCGCCGTGGCAGCCGCCGTCGTCGGCACGGCGGGCGGGCTGCTGCTCGTCCCGTTGTTCTCGAACACCGTGGGCCCGGCCGAGGTGCCCTGGCAGCTTGTGGCCGGGGTCGCGATGATCGGGCTGCTCAGCGGCGCGGTGGCGGCCCTGGTCCCCGCGCTGCAGGCAGCGCGGCAGGACACCGCCGCCGTGCTGGCCGGGCGCTCGGGAGCGACCCGCGACAGGGCGGGCAAGCCCGCTCTCGGGCTGGTGCTCCTGGCGGCGAGCGTCGTCGCGGTCGTGCTGGCGGCCAGGACCGAGGAGGTCTGGATCTTCGTGGCGGCCATGATCGGGATGCTCGGGATGGTGGCGCTGATGCCCTGGCTGGTGAGGCTCACGGGGCGGCTCGCCGTACGGCTGCCGCTGGCGCTGCGGCTGAGCGTCCGCGACGCCGTCCGCCATCGCGTGCGTACGGCATCGGCGGTCGCGGCCGTGATGACGGCGACGGCCGGAGCCGTCACCATGGGCATCGGCATCAACAGCCAGCACCTCGACGCCGCGGAGTCCTACCGCTCCTACCTCCCGGCCGGCACGCTGTCGATCAGGGCGGGCAACGCGGACGACGCGGCGTGGGCGAAGGTGCGCACGGCCGCGATGGAGCGGCTGCCCGGTGTCACGCCGGTCGGGGCGTACCAGGCGATGAACGGCAAGGGCCAGAGACTCTCCCTGGTCGCGCAGGGGCCGTTCACGTGCAGGTGCGATCCGGCCCTCTTCGACTTCGCCATCGGCGACCAGCGGCTGCTCGACCTCCTGCAGGGCGGGCACGTACCGCGTACGGCCGCCGCGTTCGCGGAGGGGAAGGCGGTGGTCTTCGACCCCTCGTACCTGCGGAAGGGCAGGCTGTTCGTCGCGGCCACCACCTACGAGGACTCCGACCACGTCGAGACCTTCGAGATGCCCGCCGTCGTGGCGAAGGCGGCCGATCGATCGGTCGGCGTCGTGCTGCTCCCGCCGTCGGCGGCCAAGGCCAAGGGCTGGGAGCTCAAGGAGCGAGAACTGGTCGCACGCCACCTGCCGAAGGACGTGAAGAGGTTGCAGGGGGATCTGTCGGCGGTCGAGGCGGACACCTATGTCCACGTGGAGAGGGGCTACCACCGCGACATCGGCGCCGAGCTGCTCGTGCTGATGGGCGGCGCGCTGATCCTGATGCTCGGTGGCACGTTGGTGGCGACCGCGCTGGCGGCGGCCGACATGCGGCCCGATCTCGCGACCGTCTCGGCGGTGGGCGCGCCCGCCAGGACAGGCCGGCTGGTGGTCGCGGGGCAGGCCGGTTACATCGCGGGCCTGGGTGCGCTGGTGGGCGCCGTCGCCGGCGTCGTCCCCGGCATCGCGCTGGCCTGGTCGATGACCACGAGTGGCGGCAGAACCCTGGGCTTCGGCCCTTTCCGGGTCCAGACCGACCCCGGTCCCGCGACGATCGACGTGCCGTGGTCACTGGTCGGCGTCCTCGTGCTCGGGCTGCCGCTGCTGGCCGCGCTGGTCGCGGGCGCGTTCACCCGAGCGCACAAGCTGACCGTGACCCGCCGCCTCACCTGAACCTGTCCCGCCGCCTCGCCCGAGGCGGCGGGACACCGATGCTCAGCTGATGCGACGCACGCGGATCTTGGACTGCTTGTGCGGGAGCTGCTCCCAGTCGTCCATGAACGTCGCCGACAGGCCGTACCGCCCGGCCAGCTCCACGAGCGTCTCGGTGCGGTAGTAGAAGTCTTCGCGCAGGACGTGGTGCTCCTTGCCCTGCGTCCTGTCGAAGGTGAAGTCGAACCAGCCGTCGGGCTTCATGACGCGCCCCACGTTCGCGAAGCACTCCTCGATCACGTGCAGCGGGGAGTGGGAGAAGACGCTGTGGGCGTGGACGACGTCGAAGTACTCGTTGGGCAGGAAGTCGAAGCGCAGGTCGTGGACGGGGGTCAGGCGGGGAAGCTTGTCCTGCAGGCCGTAGTCGGCCAGCGTCCGCTGGGCGGCGAAGAGGATGTCGGGGGAGATGTCGAGGCCGTAGTAGTGGCCGGGGGACAGGTAGTCGATGAACAGGCGGCCCGCGCGCAGGTTGCCGCAGCCGATCTCCAGCATGCGGTGCTCGGGCTTCAGGCCGTGCTCGACGAGGTAGTCGAACTGCGTCCGGCCGAGCTTCAGCCAGCGCTCCCTGCTCTTGGAGCCGACGGCGCGGTCGGGGTTGCGCTCGGTGTCGGAGCGCATCACCGCCCGGTAGTAGTCGACGTGGTCGCGGCTCTGGAGCCGGAACCACAGGTCCCTGGTGAGCCGCCGCGCGTGGGGGATGACTCGGTCAGGGTGCCGCAGGGCGTATCTCGCCTGATGGAGAAGACTGGAGCGCGTCATGGAGAACATGTTCCGCTGTCAATCGGTAACGGAACGTCATGAGAACGGCAAGAATAATAATGAAGGCTGGCACGGCTGTTTGACCGAGGAGCACCGCGGTGATCGCGGAATCGGGCTGCGCCACGGGCGTTCCCGGATCAGATGACACGAATCCGCCCAACGACAGCACCGCCCCGAAGATCAGCGCGCCGAAGGCGCTCACCGCGCTCTCGATCGCCGTCCAGAGCCCGGTGAAGACCCCCGCACGACGCTTTCCGGTCGTGGCGGCGTCGAAGGCGATCACGTCGGCCAGCATCGAGAACTGCAGCAGTTGGGCGCCGGAGAATCCGATGCCCACCACCAGCAGCATGAAGTGCGCGAACACGTCGCCGAGCAGCGGGGTGGCGGTGGCCGCCGCCGTACCACCGGCGAAGATCAGTCCGGCGATGAGCATCGCGCCGCGCTTGTCGTAGCGCTTGGACAGCTTCACCCACAGCGGCATCGTGAGCAGGATCGGCCCGACGAGCGCGGCGAACAGCGTGCTGGTGGCCTTGGGGTCGCCGAGGACGTAGGTCGCGAAGTACGGCGCCGCCGCCAGCATCACCCCGACGGCCAGGAACTGCGTGCAGCTCAACGCCAGCAGCCACAGATACGACGGGTTGCCGCGCACGACGGCGAACTGCGACCACAGCGAGCCGCCGTCGGGTTCGGGGGCGCCGGTCATCGGGGCGCGGGCCGTACCGAAGAAGGAGCCGAGCATGGCGGCCAGCATCACGATCGCGATGGTCACGCCCATCAGCCGGTAGCTGGACAGGGTGCCGCTGTCGCCCTGGCTGTTGACGATCGCGGGGGCGACGATGCCGCTGATCACGGTGGCCGCGCCGATGAAGACCATCCGCCACTGCAGCAGCGCGGTCCGCTCGTGGTAGTCGCCGGTCATCTCGGCGGGCATCGCCTTGTACGGCACCTCGAACAGCGCGTATGCGGTGGCGGCGACCAGGAACACGACGGCCACGTAGACGGCGGCGGGCGTGCCGGTGAGCGGAGGGCCCGCGAACAGCGCGGCGAAGGCGAGCGGCAGCGTGCACGCGCCCGCCAGCATCCACGGCCTGCGCGGGCCAAGCCTCGACACCGTCCGGTCGGACCACCGGCCCACCAGCGGGTTGACGAGCAGGTCCCATGCCTTGGGCGCGGCCACGACCAGCCCCGCCAGCCACGCGGGCACGGCGAGGAAGTTGGTCATGTAGTACAGCAGGAGCAGTCCTGGCACCGCGGCGAAGGTGGCCGTGCAGAACGAGCCCACGCCGTAGCCGAGCCGTACCCGCGTGGAGACGATCATGGGCTCATTCAAACCGAGCGAGCCCTTGGTCGGTAGGCCCAATCAGTCCGTGACGTCGGCGCACACCACGTGCGCGCCCAACTCCACCATCCTGCGCTCGCTGCGCGCGTCGGCCACCCGTGCCATGAGGATCGGCGCCTCGCTGGCCGCCAGCTGCGGCAGCCTGGCGCGCACCCCGCGGTGCAGGTCGCGAACCACGTCCTCGGCGGCCGACATGTGGACCTTGACGTGCAGCATGATCCCCGGGGCGCCCGACGCGGTGCGCGCCTCGGAGATCCACACGTGGTGGACCAGCGGATAGTCGGCCAGCAGCAGGGCGATCGCCTGCCGCAGCGCGGGCATGATCGGGTGCGTGCAGCGGCGGTAGCCGGGATCCACCTGCTGCATCGGCCCCGACAGGTGGGGCCGCGGCGCGGGGATCCACGACGGCGGCGCTGGGGCGACCTGCACGGGCGGCGCGCTCTGCAGCACCGACCCGCCGTGCGAGATCGCGGCCATGGCGCCCGTCGCGTACGCGGTGGGCATCGCGCCGGACAGCACCGGCTGCGGCCCCGTCCGCGTCGAGGCCAGGTACCGCTGGAGATCCTCGATCGGTACGGCTGCCGCGGCCGGGCCTGCGGCGTCGATCACGATCTCCCGCACGCCGGTGACGCGCTGGATGTCGAGGATGGTGTCGGCGTCGCAGGCCGACAGCGAATGGCCGCCCCGGTGCCGTGCGTAGGTCTGCGGCCCGGTATAACCGAGCAGGACGCGATCACCGACCTGGGTCGTGCCCAGGACGACGGAACGGTCAGGGCGCACGGCGACCAGGATTCCCTTATCGGCGAGTGCGGCCAGCAGCAGGTGCGGACTGCCGTGCTGGACGAGCACGTCGGCGAGAGAGGGGTTCCCGATGCTCATATGGTGAACGATAGGTAGTTGCCCACGGCTTATCAGGCTAATAGCGAAGAAATCCCCAGATCAAGACAAAGTTGGCTCCGGTTGGGATGAGTTCTCGGCTCGTGGGTACGGCAGCGCCCAGATCCTGAGACCCTCGTGAATGCGTTCACAAGCACCGATAGACTCAGAGGGATCCGAGGGGCCCGCCGACGTGTCCCTCAGCCCGTCGCTCGCCCAAAGGATCCACCAGTGAACAAGCCCGTCGTTCTGGTCGCCGAGGAGCTGTCGGAAGCAGGTCTCGCCGTGCTCGGCGCGGACTTCGAAGTCCGTCACACCGACGGCGCCGACCGCTCCCAGTTCCTGCCCGCGCTCGCCGGCGTGGACGCGCTCATCGTCCGTTCCGCCACCCAGGTGGACGCCGAGGCCATCGCCGCGGCGCCGAAACTGCGTGTCGTCGCCCGCGCGGGTGTCGGCCTCGACAACGTCGACGTCGAGGCGGCGACGAAGGCCGGGGTCATGGTCGTGAACGCCCCGACCTCCAACATCACCAGCGCCGCCGAGCAGACGATCGCGCTCATCCTGGCCAGCGCCCGCAACACCGCGCAGGCCCACGCCGCGCTCAAGAACGGCGAGTGGAAGCGGTCCAAGTACACCGGTGTCGAGCTCGACGAGAAGATCGTCGGCATCCTCGGTCTCGGCAAGATCGGCCAGCTCGTGGCGCAGCGGCTGCAGCCGTTCGGCGTCGAGCTGATCGCCTACGACCCCTACCTGCCCCCGGCCCGCGCCGCGGCGATGGGCGTCAGGCTGGCCGGTCTCGACGAGGTCATCAGGACCGCCGACTTCATCACCGTGCACCTGCCGAAGTCGAAGGAGACCCTCGGGCTCATCGGCGACAAGGAGCTGCACGAGGTCAAGCCGTCGGTGCGGATCATCAACGTGGCCCGCGGCGGCATCGTCGACGAGGCCGCGCTCTACTCCGCGATCAAGGAGGGCCGCGTGGCGGGCGCGGGCCTCGACGTGTTCGCCAAGGAGCCCTGCACCGACAGCCCGCTGTTCGAGCTGGACGAGGTCGTCGCCACCCCGCACCTCGGCGCCTCCACCCACGAGGCGCAGGAGAAGGCGGGCACCCAGGTCGCGCGCAGCGTCAAGCTCGCCCTCGCCGGTGAGTTCGTGCCCGACGCGGTCAACGTCCAGGGCGGCGCGGTGGCCGAGGAGGTCAAGCCTGGCCTGCCGCTGGCCGAGAAGCTGGGCCGTGTCTTCACCGCGCTGGCCGGTGAGACGGCCACCAAGCTCGACGTCGAGGTGCGCGGCGAGATCGCCGCGCAGGACGTGCGGGTGCTGGAGCTGGCCGCGCTCAAGGGCGTCTTCACCGACGTCATCGAGGACGCGGTCACCTACGTGAACGCGCCGCTGCTGGCCAAGGAGCGCGGGCTGACCGTCGAGCTGGTTACCAGCTCGGAGAGCCCCGACTGGCGCAACGTCGTCAGCGTCCGCGGCGTGCTGGCCGACGGCCGGACCGTCTCGGTGTCGGGCACGCTCTCGGGGCCGCGCCAGATCACCAAGATCGTCGAGGTCAACGGCTACGAGATGGAGATCGAGCCGACCGACCACCTGGCCTTCTTCACCTACACCGACCGGCCCGGCATCGTCGGCGTCGTGGGCCACCTGCTGGGCGAGAAGGGCATCAACATCGCCTCCATGCAGGTCGCGCGGGACGTCAAGGGCGGCAAGGCGCTGATCGCGCTGACCGTCGACTCGGCGATCCCGGCGGACGTGGTGGACCAGATCGTCGCCGAGATCGGCGCCGACAGCGGGCGCTCGGTGGACCTCACCGACTGACCGGCTCCGCCTTCGGAACGCCTCCGCACCTGTGGTGCGGAGGCGTTTTTTCTGCGTCTGTACGGCAAGCCGTACCACGCGCCTGCGTGGTCACCGGGCGGTGCCCGTCCAGGGGACGCTCCTCGGGGAGCTCCCGCGCGCCGCCGCAACGGCGTCTCAAATAGTGAGATGTTCGGACGCCCAACGAGACAGCCCGGAATGTGCCAGGTACTTTGGAATGGATGCGCTGGGTGCTCGTAATTCTTACCTGCCGCGACGGGGCCTGTTAGGGCAGGTCGACTACCCGTCGCGGTGAGCGGCGTTGCGTCGGCCTTAAGTCCCCATTCGTCTGGTCCGTGATCCGGACCCACGAGTTCAGGCCCGGTCGGATTCGCGACCGGGATCCGACGTCCGATCCACTCGCGTCCGCGAAACGAGTTGAGTCACGTGTACGACATGTATCCATGGAACCGCGCCGAAGACCATGACGAGGAGGCGGCGGAGGCCGTCCAGACCGCGCTGGATCGCAGGGACAACGGCGGCTCCCCCTTTCCCCGCTGAACGGGACCACCCGGTGGAGTTCCCCCTGCTCCACCGGGCCGTCCCTGCGCGCACGCGTCAGCCCGGGAACCCCTGGGGACGGTGGCTCCCGGGCTGATGAATGGGAATCTAAAGAGTGGCCCGTAGTGACAGCGGGGCCGACTCGGCCTCGCTCTCGGCCTCGGCCAGCTCCCGCGCCTGCGCCACGCCCTTCGGGTCGGGCCGTACCGCGCCGACGAACGCCTGCCGGCGCCACGCGCTGAGCTTCTCCTCCTTCACCACGTCACCGGTGCGCGGCGCGTGCACCATGTAGCCGTCCTTGGAGATCATTCCGACGTGCCCGAGGTTGCTGAAGAACACCAGGTCGCCGGGCTTCAGGTCCTTCCACTCGATCTTCTTGTCGAAGGCCCGGTACTGGTCGCGGGCCACACGGGGAAGCTGGATCCCCGCCTTCTGGTAGGCCCTCAGCATCAGCCCCGAGCAGTCGTAGCCGCTGGGGCTGGTGCCGCCCCAGACGTACGGCGTGCCCTGCTTGGACATCGCGAACTTCAACGCGATCTGCCATGCGGGCTTGGGGGTCTGCTTGAGCTGGGCCTTCTTGATGTCCGCTCCGGTGAGGGTCACCGTACGGGCGGGGTCGGCCTGAGCGGGCCTGGTGTCGCCAGGTTGGACCGGCTGGCTCTTGGGGGGCTTCACCTGGATGGGGGCGGCCGTCGCGGGGGAGGCGGCGGCGGTTGATCCTACGGCGAGGAGGCCGCCGACAACGGCGGCCGTGATGATCCGAGACAGGGGAATGTCCTTCCACGGGGCCGACCGGGTTAGCTGACGGGCTCGGGCGTGGAAGTCGCCCTACGACATGGGGATGCCGATTCGCCCCAGGGGGGAATGGGTCCCCGGCTCCGTGCGGACGTCGCAGCGGATTAGGCTGGCAGGGACTCTAACGAAAGGGTCAAAAGACCGCAATCCAGACAAAACGGAATGTCCGGACCTTGAGATGCGGTGTTCGCCAGCCGAGACGAGCAGGTAAGGTACCGGCCATGGAGTCGCGCAACATTCGTCTGGCCGTCATCCCCGGGGACGGGATCGGCACCGAGGTCGTCGCCGAAGGGCTCAAGGTCCTGGAGGCGGTCGGCGCCAAGATCGAGACCACCCACTACGATCTGGGCGCCACCCGCTACAACGCCACCGGTGAGACCCTCACCGACGAAACCCTGCAGGAGCTGCGCGGTTACGACGCCATCCTGCTCGGCGCGATCGGCGACCCGAGCGTCCCGCCGGGGGTGCTCGAGCGCGACCTGCTGCTGCGACTCCGCTTCGAGCTCGACCACTACGTCAACCTGCGCCCGGTGAAGCTCTTCCCCGGCGTGGAGACCCCGCTGGCCGACACCACCGCCGAAGACATCGACATGGTCGTCGTCCGCGAGGGCACCGAGAGCCTCTACGCGGGAGCAGGCGGCGTCCTGCGGCGCGGCACGCCCCACGAGATCGCCACCCAGGAGTCGCTCAACACCGCCTACGGCGTCGAGCGCGTGGTCCGCTACGCCTTCGCCAAGGCCGCCGAGCGCCCCCGCAAGAAGCTCACGCTGGTCCACAAGACCAACGTGCTGACCTACGCGGGCGACCTCTGGATGCGCACGTTCAACCGGGTCGCCGCCGACTTCCCCGACGTCACGACCGACTACCAGCACATCGACGCCGCCTCGATGTTCTTCGTCAGCCAGCCTGAGCGCTTCGACGTGATCGTGACCGACAACCTGTTCGGCGACATCATCACCGACATCGGCGCCGCCATCGCCGGCGGCATCGGGCTGGCCGCCAGCGGCAACATCAACCCCGACAGGACCGCGCCCAGCATGTTCGAGCCGGTCCACGGCAGCGCGCCCGACATCGCCGGCCAGGGCAAGGCCGACCCGACCGCCACCATCCTGTCCGTCGCCATGATGCTCGACCACCTCGGCCTGACCGAGGAGGCGGCCCGCGTCGAGCAGGCCGTCGCCGACGACATCGTCGAGCGCCTCGCCGGGTGGGCCGGCCGTACGACGCACGAGATCGGCGACGACATCACCGCACGAGTATCCGGCGGCGCCTGACCGCCTGCCACTCCAGCACCAAAGGCGGCCTGGCGCCCTTCGGCCGGGTCCAAACTGTCCGGGATCCGGCGAGCGTGTAGCCGCCTGGATACCACAACCAACGCCTGGCGGCTCGCGAGAACGCCAGGCGTTTGCTGTAAGTTCCCGTTACCCGGTTCATCGCAAAATGGACTCAGGGCAAATCTCGCGAAAAGAGAAGGATTTCCGTCATGACCACCGCTCAGAAGCTCAGCTTCGATGTGCAGCTCTCCGACCACGCTCGCACCGCGGCGGAGCGTGAGCAGGTACTGGCGAACCCGGGGTTCGGGCAGACCTTCACCGATCACATGATCTCGATCGACTACACCGAGGGCAGGGGCTGGCACGACGCGCGGCTCATGCCGTACGGGCCGCTCGTCCTGGACCCCGCGACCTCCGTCTTCCACTACGCGCAGGAGCTGTTCGAGGGCCTCAAGGCCTACCGCCAGGCCAACGGGTCGATCGCCACGTTCAGGCCGTACGCGAACGCCGGCCGCTTCAACGCCTCGTGCCTGCGCATGGCCATGCCCGAACTGCCGGAGGAGACCTTCGTCGAGTCTCTCGAGCTGCTCGTCCAGGCCGACCGCGAGTGGGTGCCCACCAGCGAGGGACACAGCCTCTACCTGCGGCCCTTCATCATCGCGACGCAGGTCGGGCTGGGTGTCAACTACCCCTCCAAGACCTACAAGTACATGGTGATCGCCTCGCCCGCCGCCTCCTACTTCACCGGCGGCGTGCAGCCGGTGTCGGTGTGGCTGTCCACCGACTACACCCGCGCCGCCCCCGGCGGCACCGGCGCCGCCAAGTGCGGCGGCAACTACGCCGGCGCCTTCGTCGCCCAGCGCGAGGCCGTCGAGCGCGGCTGCGACCAGGTGGTCTGGCTCGACTCCCACGAGCACAGGTACGTCGAGGAGATGGGCGGGATGAACCTGTTCTTCGTCTTCGGCGAGAAGCTCTTCACCCCCGCGCTGACCGGCACCCTGCTGCCCGGCATCACCCGCGACTCCATCCTCTCCCTGGCCGCCGACCTGGGGCTGGAGGCCGAGGAGGGGCGCATCTCCATCGAGGAGTGGCAGGCCGGGTGCGAGTCAGGCGAGCTCACCGAGGTGTTCGCGTGCGGGACGGCGGCGGTCGTGACGCCGGTCGGATCGGTCAAGGGCGCCGACCGCGCCTGGACGATCGGCGACGGCACGCCCGGCCCGGTGACCCTGAAGGTGCGGGAGGAACTGCTGGGCATCCAGTACGGCACGCGCCCCGACACCCACCACTGGATCCACAAGCTGTCGTAGCAGGACCCGCCTGGGCTCCGGGCCGGTTTCCGGGCCGGAGCCTCCGCGACGGAAAATGTCGGGGGCACCGGCGATACTCGCTTTCTCGACGAAGGGAAACGATATGGCTGACGTGCTGCTGTTCCACCACGCGCATGGGCTGACGTCCGGCGTGCGCGAGTTCGCCGAGGTGCTCAGGCGGGCCGGTCACACCGTCCACGTCCCGGACCTGTACGAGGGACGCGTCTTCGATCAGCTCGAGGACGGCGCCGCCTACGCTCAGGAGACCGGGTTCGGCACGATCATCGAGCGCGGGCGGGTCGCCGCCGAAGGACTTCCCGGCGAGCTCGTCTACGCCGGATTCTCCCTTGGTGTCCTGCCTGCGCAGTTGTTGGCCCAGACGCGAGCAGGGGCGAAGGGCGCGCTGCTGATGCATGCCTGTGTCCCGGTCTCCGAGTTCGGCGACGCATGGCCGGAGGGCGTCCCGGTCCAGATCCACGGCATGGACGCCGACGAGTTCTTCGCGGGGGAGGGCGACCTCGACGCGGCCCGCACGCTCGTCGAGACGACCACGGCCGCCGAACTGTTCCTCTACCCCGGCGACCAGCACCTGTTCGCCGACAGCAGCCTGCCTTCCTACGACGAGCAGGCCGCCACGCTGCTCACTGAGCGGGTGCTCGGCTTCCTCGACGGCGTCAAGTAGCCGTCACTTTCCCTCCGGCTGCCACTTCAGCCGGGCGATGCCGGGCTTGGTGGGCAGGGTGCTCCTGCCCACCGGACGGCCGAACGCGTACTCGACCCGGTGCATCTTCCACTCACCATGACCGGTCTCCAGCACCTCCGAGTAGACGGGCAGCCGGGTCACGGGGTCGATGTAGCGGACGATGTCCATGCCGGACCGGCCGCTGGCCAGCAGACCGTACGGGTGCGCGAGCGAGTCGAGCCCGGTGTGCTTGAAAGCGTCGTGGAACAGGCCCGCCCCCACCGGGCTGCCGCCGCCGAACGCCAGCGGTTCCACCCTGACCTCAAGACGCACGTACCGCTTGCCGCCCCGGTTGACCAAGCGCATCCCTCGGGCCCTGATCAGCCCCTTCCACTCGTCGAGCTTGCCAACGAAGATTCCGGCCTGCTCCTCGGTCAGCCCGCCGACGCCGAGACCGTCGTTGAGCCACGCCTGCGAGGGCAGGCTCGGGCACTGGCCGGACCTCTTCGTCCAGTCGCCCAGGCTCCAGAGCCATTCCTCCGACCCGTTGAGGCACCAGACCGCGTACGACGTCCTGGTCTTTCTGCCCGTCACGATCACCTGCGACTTCTCCAGCCGCACGTCCTTGGTCCGGTAGTCGAACCCCGCGACCACGACCATGCGGCTGCCGCCGGGATAGAACTTCTCCTGCCGGTAGTACTCCTGCACCGTGGTGATGGTCGGCTGCAACGCCTGCCGGCGGAGCGACTCCAGGTAGAGGTCGCGCGCGTCGGTGGGCTTCTTGGCGTCCGTGGCGTCTTTGGTGGCCTGGGCGTCCTCGGTTTCCTCGGGGGAGGGAGCGGCCGTCGTGGTGGTCTCGGCCGCCTGCGGGCGCTCGCCCCAGCCGGTCACCGCGCAACCACACGCCGCCATCAGCAGAGCCGCCGCCAGACCGCCTCGCAACCACCGCACCGCATCCACCTCACCGGACTCTCCCGCCACTTCCGGCCCAAACCTACGCCCGCGTGGCATGCCCACCCTCGGGGCGGTCCGCACACTGACGCCGCGGCCCCGCCTTTTCGACCAATCCCGCGATCAGCCGGATCGGTGGTTACGTTCGCTGCGCGCCCGGTTGGGTCCGTTGTTCGGGTGGGTCAGGTCGATGGTTCAGCCCGCGGCGAAGTCACTCCGATGAACTGGTTTTCCCCTCGTCGGAGTCGATGAGCCGGCCGGTGTCGATGGTGATCTTCCACGGCTCGGACAGGTCGAGGGGTGCGCCAAGGCCCACCTCGGTTCGATGCTGATAGCCGGTCGCGGTCGGCAGGCTGAACAGGATGACGATGCCCTGCGCGGGATCGATGAGGAGGTATAGCGGGACGCCTACCTTGGCGTACTCGCGAGGCTTGGTGACGTGGTCGTCGTGAACGCTGGAAGGCGAGGCGACCTCCACGACAAGAGCCGTGTCCTGCGCGTGGACTTCATCGTCACCCCGCGTGCGTGGTTCGCCCAGGACCACGGTCAGATCAGGAACGTAACGGTCGGCCTGCGGGCCGAGGAAGAGCTTGACCCGCTCGCCGACCTCCCAATCGTGTTCGGCGATGACACCGAAAATCATCTTGAGTAGCCGAGAAGTGATCTTGCTGTGTTCCCAGGTCGGCACATCGCTCACCACGATCCGGCCGTTGACGACCTCGGCCCGGTGGTCAGGGAACGCCTTACAGACGCGTCTGTAGGTCTCCAGAACCTTGGCCATACAATCATCATCCCCTCCGGGAGGTCGAGCGCAACGTGTTCGGCGCGCGACTGATCGTAGTCAAGGCTCGGTCAGGTTATGGCTCATTCTTTCGAATCATGGTCAGCCCGTCCGCGATAGGCAAGATCACCGACGTCACGCGGGGATCGTTCATCACCAGGTCGTTGAACTCGCGCATCCCGCGCGTCGTCGCGTCCTCGTAGGAGGGGTCGGCGACGTACCCGCTCCACAGCGTGTTGTCCACCATGATCACGCCGCCGGGCCGCAGCCGTTCCATCACCAGCTCGTAGTACGCCGGGTAGTGCGCCTTGTCCGCGTCGATGAAGGCCAGGCCGATCTCCTCGTCGAGCTCGCGCAGCGCGTCGGCCGCCGGGCCGATGGTGAGCGTGATCCGGGACGCGACGCCCGCCTTCTCCCAGTACCGCCGGGCGATCGAGGTCCATTCCTCGCTCACGTCGAAGCAGCGCAGCCGCCCGCCGGACAGCCCGCGGGCGATGCACAGCGACGAGTAGCCGGTGAAGGTGCCGACCTCGACGGCCAGAGCGGGCCGGATCAGCTGGGTGATCATCGTGAGGAACCGGCCCTGGTCGGGCGAGATCTGCATGCCGGCGTGGGTGCCGGTGGCTTCGCGGGTCTCGGCGGCGAGCTGGTCGAGCAGGTCGTCGGGCCGGGTGGAGTGGGCCATGATGTACTGCCCGACGGCAGGTGAGAGGTAGGACGCCTTCATGAGCTGCATCCTTCCCAGGAGATAGGCTGGCACGCGATCAACAGCGGATCTTATGGGTGGAGCCATACGTGGAGTCGACGGGTGAGGGTCGGGGTCGTTCCCGGCTGGTGGGTGCTTTCGTGGCGCTGGCCGTACTGGCGGGGATGCTGATCATCGCCGGGCTGCCGAAGGGGAGTGCCGCGCAGGAGGTGCGGCTGGTACGGCAGGCCGACGGGTCGATGCTGCTGGCCAAGCCGGGGGTGAGTGCGCCGGTGCTCGACGTGTTCGAGGACTTCGACTGCCCCTTTTGCAAGCAACTGCACGACACCTCGGAGGCCAAGCTCGAGCAGATGGTCGACGAGGGCAGGCTCAAGGTCGTCTTCCACACCGTGACGATCTTCGCGGAGGAGCCGTCGCGCTCCAACTCCATCAGGGCCGCGGCCGCCGCGCGCTGCGTCCCGTCGGCCGACTGGTTGGCCTTCCGCTCCCAGCTGTACGCCATGCAGCCCGCCCCGCACGGCCAGGCGTCGGGCTACACGGTGGAGGAGCTGGTCGCTGCGGGCAGGAAGGTGGGTGTGACCGACACGGCGTTCGCCGAGTGCGTGACCTCCCAGCGCCACGCCGACAAGCACCTCGAGGACAACGCCAAAATCCGGATCGACGGCACCCCGACGCTGCTGCTCGACGGGCGGCTCATCCCTGACATCTCGGTCCTCGACCAGCAGGGCACCACGGTATGACGTCCCGGCATGTGAGATCGATGTGCCAAATGGTGAATCCGTATGGCACACTCGCAAGCACCATGTACTTCGGTCTGCTCATTATCCGCAGGCGCGCTGGCTGACAAAGGACAAAGCCAGCGCGCAGACCTCTCACGTCCGTGAGGGGTCTTTTTCTTTTCCTCAGGAGATCTCGATGACCGACGACCGGTTCCACGTCTACGACACCACGCTGCGAGACGGCGCACAGCAGGAGGGCCTGAACCTCAGCGTCGCCGACAAACTCGCTGTCGCGCGGCACCTGGACGGCCTGGGCGTCGGCTTCATCGAGGGGGGCTGGCCCGGCGCCAACCCCAAGGACACAGAGTTCTTCAGGCGCGCTCGAACAGAGCTCGACCTGAAGCACGCGCAGCTAGCCGCGTTCGGCGCGACCCGCCGGGCCGGTGTGAAGGCAGCCGACGACCCATTGGTGGCCGCTCTGCGCGAATCCGGCGCGCCGGTCGTGACCCTTGTCGCCAAGAGTCACGACCGGCACGTGGAGCTGGCCCTCCGTACGAGTCTCCAGGAGAACCTCGCGATGATCCGCGACACGGTTTCTCACCTTCGTGCGGAGGGACAGCGGGTCTTCCTCGACGCCGAACACTTCTTCGACGGCTACATCTCCAACCCAGCGTACGCGCTGGAGGTGCTCAGGACCGCCGCCGAGGCGGGCGCCGACGTCATCGCCCTGTGCGACACCAACGGCGGCATGCTGCCCGACGAGCTGGCCGACGTCGTCCACGCGGCTGTGCAGACCAGCGCCCGTGTCGGCATCCACTGCCACGACGACACCGGCTGCGCGGTGGCCAACACGCTCGCCGCCGTCAAGGCGGGCGCCACCCACGTGCAGGGCTGCGCCAACGGGTACGGCGAGCGCTCGGGCAACGCCAACCTCTTCACCGTCGTCGCCAACCTTCAGCTCAAGCGCGGATTCGACCTCGTGCCGCCGGAGGCGCTGGCCGACATGACCCGCATCGCGCACGCGATCACCGAGGTCACCAACGTCACGCCCAACTCCCACGCCCCTTACGTGGGCATGTCGGCCTTCGCGCACAAGGCGGGACTGCACGCCAGCGCCATCAAGGTCGACCCGAACCTCTACCAGCACATCGACCCCGCGATGGTCGGCAACGACATGCGCATGCTGGTCTCCGACATGGCCGGCCGCGCCTCGGTCGAGCTCAAGGGCCGCGAGCTGGGCTACGAGCTGACCCCCGAGTCCACCAAGACGCTGGTCGGCAGGGTGAAGGACCTGGAGTCCAAGGGCTACACGTTCGAGGCCGCCGACGCCTCCTTCGAGCTGCTGCTGCGCGACACCGTCCACGGCACGCGCAAGCGCCACTTCGAGGTCGAGTCGTGGCGGGTGATCGTGGAGCGCACCAAGGGCGGCGAGGTGGTCAGCGAGGCCACGGTCAAGGTCCACGCCAAGGGCGAGCGCATCGTCGCCACCGGCGAAGGCAACGGCCCCGTCAACGCGCTCGACAAGGCGGTCAGGCTGGCGCTGGAGAAGCTCTACCCTGAGCTGGCCAAGCTGGAGCTGGTCGACTACAAGGTCCGCATCCTGGAAGGCTCCCACGGCACCGGCGCCATCACCCGCGTCCTCATCACCTCCAGCGACGAGAGCGGCGAGTGGGCGACCGTGGGCGTCGACGAGAACATCATCGAGGCCAGCTGGCAGGCCCTGGAGCAGGCCGTCACCTTCGGCCTGCTGCGCTCGGGCCGGGAGCTGTAGCCGCGGGGCGAACCCCCGGGTGGCGCGCCACCCGGGGCTAGAAGATCGAGGCCTTGAAGGTCACCGGGCCGTCGGCCGCCTGTACGGTCACCTTCCCGCCACCGCACGACACCTTGGGCTGGTCGGTCCCCGGCACGATCACGGTCAGCAGCGAACGCTCGGCGGGTGAGACGACCGCCACCGCGGGGTTCTTGGACATGTAGGTGGGCGACACCCAGCCGAGCTCGCCGCCCCGCTCCACCTTCTGCCCGCCTACCGGGCTGCAGCCCTTCAGCTGCACCAGGCTGACCTTGAACTTGCCGTCGCCCAGCACGATCTTGCCGCCGGAGTTGGACACCACCTTGAGCGTGGGGTCGAAGCGCCAGATGTTGCGGACCTTCTTGCCGCCGCCCGCCGTGTCGAGGACGGCCATCACGTCCTGGTCGTGGTTGACGAGCACCGACCTGGTACGGCTCACGCCGTACGCCTTGTCGGTGAGCCGGTAGCGCTGGCGGCCCTTGTCGTAGGCGGTCCGCTCCAGCCTGGTCGCGGTCCTGGGCCTGAAGCGCGCGCCGACCACGGTCGGCACGTTGTGCGCCTCGGGGGACATGGTCCAGTACCGGTAGCGGGTGGACTCGTAGGAGTGGAAGCCGGTGTCGACGAGCAGGTCCCTGCCCTGGGCGTAGTAGGTGACGCCGAGGTGGTCCTCGTGGCCGTGATACTTGGTGCCGGGACCGAACCTGATGGAGTAGAACGCGGCCTCGGGCTTCCAGGCGGTCCTGCCGTACACGTATCCGGCCTTGAAGACCTTGACCTTGTCGGAGGGGTTGGGGAAGCCGGTGGGCTCGTGGTCGGCGCCGCCGTCGCCGATGGGCACCATGTAGCCGTTGGGCCTGGTGGAGTGCATGATGAAGCCGCCGAGCCTGCCCCATCGAGTGGAGATCTCGCCGGGCACCTTGCGGCCGCAGTCCTTGAGGTTGTCCATCGCGACCTTGAGCCGGTCGTGGACGTAGATCGCGTAGCGGGGCGCCTGTTCCATCAGCGCGCCCTGCGAGTCGATGTCGAGCCGCACGGTCTTGGTGAGCCGCTTGATCGCGTGGTCCTGCCAGCGCCGGTCACCGAGGCGGCAGCCGATGCCGAGCAGCGCGATGTCCTGGTCGATGCCGTGGTTGTGGCCCCACTCGTACAGGCGGTCGTCGGCGAGGACCCTGGCGTGCTCGGCCAGGCTGTCCTTCAGCCATGAGGCCTTGACGTGCTTGCTGAGGCAGACCAGCGCGGGGGCGCGCAGCGCGATCGGGTGCTCGGCCCAGGCGTACGGGCTGGCGGCGCCGCGCCTGGGGTTGTCCTTGACCCAGTCCTTGGCGATCTCGGTGGCCCTGGCGAGGTAGCGTTCCTCGCCGTTGCCCTCGTACTCGGCGACCAGGCGGCCCATCCATCGGAGTGAGTGGAAGACCATGCCCCACGAGCGGTTGTTGTAGGGGTTGGTCCGCCAGTTGACGTCCTGGCCGATCTTGACGGGCGGCAGGTCGAGGAAGGAGATCTCGCCCTTCATCACCTCCGCGGCCGTCGGGGTGGCCGGCAGCCAGTCGCCCTGACACTCGGGGGTGCGTTTCACGGCCGCGCTCGCGGGGTGGATCAGCCCTCCAAGGGCGAGCAGGAGGGCAAGGGGGAGAGCGAGGCGGCGCACGCCAGATCCTTCCGGGCAGAACCGAGGGGGTGGAACATGGTGTCCGGAATAAGATCACCTGGTCAAGCTGGGATGGGACATCGTTATCGTGACGGCATGAACCTCGTGATTCCCGACACAACGGCCTGCCGTGCCTCGCTCGACGTGGCGACCGCCTTCCACACGCCCGCGCTGCTCAACCACTCGGTCCGCGCCTACCTCTGGGCCGCCGCCTACGCGCAGGAGCACGGCATCGCCTTCGACGCCGAACTGCTCTACGTGTCGGCGATGCTGCACGATCTGGGGCTCGCCCCGGCCTTCGACAACCACGCGGTCCCGTTCGAGGAGGCGGGCGGGCACGTGGCGTGGGTGTTCGGCGCGGGCGCGGGCTGGCCGGTGGAGCGGCGGCAGCGAGCGGCCGAGGTGATCGTGCGCCACATGTGGGCCGAGGTGGACGTCGAGCAGGATCCCGAGGGCCACCTGCTCGAACTGTCGACCGCCATGGACATCTCAGGGCGCGACACCGAGGCCATCCCCGTGGAGCTGCGCGAAGAGGTGCTGTCCCGCTACCCGCGCCTCGGCCTCGCCAAGGAGTTCGTCGCCTGCTTCGAGAGCCAGGCCGAGCGCAAGCCGGACAGCCTGGCGGGCACGTTCGTGCGCGGCGGGTTCGCCGCCCGCGTGGCCGCCAACCCGCTGGACCGCTGAGCCGCCCGGGTAGCCGCCGACCCGCTGGACCGCCGCTAAGCCTTCGGCCCCGTGCTCTGGACGACCTCGAAGGACCAGAGCTCGGAGCCGGTGGCCGCCGGGCCCTGGCCGTGCCCGTGACCCTGAGATGCGCCCTCGGCCTGGGCCTCGGCCTGCGCCTGGGCGTGCCCGGCCTGGAACGCCCTGCTGGACTGCCAGCGCTGGAAGTCCTCCTCGCTGCGCCAGCGGGTGTAGACGAGGTAGCTGTCGGTGCCCTCGACGGGACGCAGCAACTCGAACCACTCGAAGCCGTCGGAGGACTCCACCATCCCCGCGCGCCCGGAGAAACGTCGTTCGAGCTCCTCGCGCATCTCGGCGGGGACGGACAGCACGTTGATCTTCACTACGGACATGGCTTCCAGCCTCCCATACGTCATCTTTTTGCCCGCCATTGGCGCTCGGCTTCACACTTTGGTCTGCCGCATCGCGGAATGCGGGGTAGGGTCCGCAACGCAGCCTCGCGTCAGTAGCGAGGCAGTCAGAAGGAGAAGCAGTTGTCTGAAGGCACCGTGAAGTGGTTCAACGCCGAGAAGGGCTTCGGGTTCATCGCGCCCGACGACGGTAGCGCGGACGTGTTCGTGCACTACTCGGCCATCACCACCAACGGCTACCGTTCGCTCGAGGAGAACCAGCGGGTCTCGTTCGAGACCACTCGCGGCCCGAAGGGCCTGCAGGCCGAGCAGGTCGTCCCGCTGTAACCAACGATGAAGCGGGGTCCCGCCAGGGCCCCGCTTCGTCATTGCAGCACCCGCTTCGGCGGGGCCGCCCGCTCCAGGTCGACCTGCGCGACCGTCGGCAGCCGGTCGGCGCCCAGGGTCTGCTGCAGGTGCGGCACCGTCACCGTGGTCAGCTCGTGCCGCAGCACGCTGATCGGCACCCTGTCGTCGGCCGCCACCCGCAGCCGCAGCCACAGCAGGTCCTTGTCTCCCGCCAGCCTCGCGCTGGCCGCCCGCACCGAGGGCAGCGCGGACAGCTCGGCCGACACGGCGCTCGCCGCCGCCCGAGCGGCGACCGTGGTCCGCCCGTCCGCCCCGCCGTCCACGTTGACGTCCCTCGTCGATTCAGTACGGCCCTGCGCCACCAGCCAGCGCAGCCCCGCCAGCGCCACGATCACCGCGAGTACGGCGAGCGCCCACCAGATCCACGGCGAGAACGTGCCGAAGAAGCCGGTGACGGTCGGGTCGAGCAGTGGTTCGTCCGCGGGCGCCCAGCTCTGCGGCAGCACCCGCAGCCCCCTGGCCAGCGTCAGGCCGCCGACGACCAGAAGGATCAGGCCGAGGATTGCCAGGCCCACGCGGTTGGCGCGCCCCGTTCTCATCGCCGCTCCTTCATCGAGACCGACACCCGGTAGTCGGCGATGGGGGCGAGCGCCTCGATCCGCTCGGTCACGGCGTGCCGTACCGCCTCGGACAGCCTGGCGTCGTCCCAGCCCGAGGCGTGGGCGACCACGTTGACCCGGCCCCGCCGTACCGTGGCTCTGGCCGCGTGGACGCCGGGCACGTCTTCCGCCGCGTGTGCGAGCGCCGTGGCGAAGCCCTTCGGGCGCAGCCCGATGACCAGGTCGGGGTCGCCGGTGCGCACGGGCACCGTGCGCGGGTGCCCCCCGCGCAGAGCCAGCGCCAGCAGCACCAGCCCGGCCAGCACGAGCACGCCCGCGCCGACGAGCACCGCGCGGTCGTCCCATTGGGTCGTCTGAGCCCACGACATCACCGGGTCGCGGGGCAGCCAGTGCGCCGGCCTGCTCGTGAGCGCCGTGACGATCTCGACGGCCGCCACGAACCCGATCCCCACGAGTGCCAGCGCCGCCAGCGACGCGGAGATCGTCCTGCGCGGCCTGAACTCCCTGCGCGCGGCCCTGTCGGCGGTGGGGTAGAGCGGCGCGGCGGGCGCGCCCGCCTGACCCTCCGCCGCCTGGTGCCTGCCCTCCTCCGGTACGGCCGGCGCCGTCATGACCTCACCTCCAGGCTCGTCACGCGCACGTCCACCTGGGCCACTTCGAGGCCGGTCAGCTCCATCACCCTGCGCGCGACGTGTCCCCTGATCTCCGCCGCGACGGAGTGGACGGGCAGGGGGTACTCGAGCGCCACCTCCAGCCTGATCGTGGTCAGGTCGCCCTCGACCCTGGCGACCGGCGGGTGCCCGGCCACCGCGCGCACCCTGCCCACCTCGCCCGCGGCCTGCAGGGCGATGCCGGAGACGACCCTGTCCTCGATGCGGGTGCGGCCCCTCTGCTCGGCGGGCACGCGCTGGGTGGGGATGACGACGGCGGCCGTTGTTGTCGCCGTCGTGGTCGCCGTCGTGGTCATCGTCGCCTCGGCGTGAAGCCCGACAGGTCGATCTGGCCCGTCTCGGCGACGCGCCCGATCAGCAGGCCGAGCGCGCCCAGCACCAGGACCAGCAGGAACGCGCCCAGCCCGCCGAAGGCGGCGACCAGGCCCAGGATGATGCCGACGGTCATGCCGATGATCGGCATCCAGGAGACGGTGTTCATGAGTCCTCCAGATCGTCGATCGCCACGTTGACGGGGCGCCCGCCGACCATCGGCGCGACGGCCGCGCGCACCTCGTCGGCGGTGATGAAGACGGGTTGCCCGCCGCGGGCGACGATGGCGATCTCCACCTCGTCGTCGCGGACGGCCACCCCGGGCAGCCGCCGGCCCGGCAGGTAGGTCGCCACGGCGCCGAACGGGCCGCCCGACAGCGCCACCACATGCGGGCAGCCACGCACCCGTTCGGCGATGGCCTGGGCCAGCCCGTCGTCGGTCATTGAACTCTCGACTCCTTCTGGCCTCCGGTGTCCTCGGGACTCCTGGGCGACTCGGGCAGGTGCACGTCGTTGACGGCGACGTTCACCTCGGTCACCTCGAGTCCCGTCATGCGCTCGATGGCCGCGATCACGTTCCTGCGCACCGCGCCCGCCAGGTCGGGGATGGCCGCGCCGTACTCCACGACGAGGTCGAGGTCGACGGCGGCCTGCCGCTCGCCCACCTCCACCTGCACGCCCTGGGTGACGCTCTTGTCACCGCCGACCATGCCGCGCACGGCGCCGATCGCGCGGGCCGTGCCCCCGCCCATGTCGTACACCCCCGACACCTCGCGCGCGGCGAGCCCAGCGATCTTGGCGACCACGCCGTCGGCGATGGTCGTCCTTCCCTGCTCGGTGACGAGAGAGCCGCCCTGTGTCCTCGCCCGCGGAACCGTTGTCGCCGTGTTGCCACTGTCTCTGGCCATCGTCTCCGACACGATCATCACCCCCGTTGTCGAATGACTCACCTGACCTCTTGCCCTGCGATTAGGGGGCATTCGCGGCTTAAAGCGGGTTTTGAGGATTAATGGAGCCGCCGAGGCATGGGGTGGACGGCACTAGCCTTGTCATGTGCGTATAGCGAGGTTCTCCACAGGCGACGAGGTCTCCTTCGGCGTGGTCGAAGGCGATGTCGTCTCGGCGATCGCCGGGCATCCGTTCAACCAGGTCCAGTTCACCGGCGAGCGTTATCCGCTGGCCGAGGTGCGGCTGCTGGCCCCGATGCTGCCCAGCAAGATCATCGCCATTGGCAGAAACTACGCCGAGCACGCCAAGGAGCTCGGCAACGAGGTGCCCGAAGAGCCGCTCATCTTCATCAAACCGTCCACCTCCATCGTCGGCCCCGGCGACGCGATCGCCTACCCGACCACGCAGTCGCAACGCGTCGACTTCGAGGGCGAGCTGGCCGTGGTGATCGGCAGGCTCTGCCGCGAGGTGCCCGTCGAACGGGTCAAGGACGTCATCTTCGGCTACACCTGCGCCAACGACGTCACCGCTCGCGACCTGCAGAAGAAGGACGTGCAGTTCACCAGGGCGAAGGGCTTCGACACCTTCTGTCCCATCGGGCCGTGGATCCAGACCGACATCGACGCCTCCGACCTGGCGCTGACCACCACGGTCAACGGCGAGATCAGGCAGAGCGGTCGCACCTCCCAGCTCATCAACGACATCCCCGCGCTGGTGGCCTATGTCAGCGCGGTCATGACGCTGATCCCCGGCGATGTCATCCTGACCGGCACCCCGGCGGGCGTAGGCCCACTGGAGATCGGTGACGAGGTCAGCGTCGGCATCGAGGGTATTGGCACATTGACGAACAAGGTGGTCTCTCGTGACTGATGTGCGGGTGCGTTTCGCTCCGTCTCCCACTGGCATGTTCCACGTCGGCGGCGCTCGCACGGCGCTGTTCAACTGGGCGCTGGCCGAGCAGTCCGGCGGCAGGTTCGTGCTGCGCATCGAGGACACCGATGCCACGCGCAACCGTCCCGAGTGGACCGAGGGCATCATCTCGGCGCTCGACTGGATCGGCGTCAACGGCACCAACCCGGCCTTCGAGGGCCCCTACTTCCAGTCGGCGTTCGAGCCGCAGCACCGGGAGGCCGTCGCCAAGCTGCTGGCCGACGGCAAGGCCTACTACTGCGACTGCACCCGCGAGGCCCTGGTCGCGCGCACGGGCTCGGAGCACAAGGGCTACGACGGCCACTGCCGCGAGCGCGGCCTGACCTCGGGCGCCGTCCGTTTCCGCACGCCCGACGAGGGCGTCACCGTCGTCGACGACGTCATCCGCGGCCGGGTGGAGTTCCCCAACAACGCGCAGGAAGACTTCGTCATCGCGCGCACCGACGGCTCGCCGCTCTACGTGATCGCCAACGCGGTCGACGACATCACCCAGAACATCACCCACGTCGTACGGGGCGAGGAGCACCTGGGCAACGCGGCCAAGCAGATGCTGCTGTGGCCCGCGCTCGGGGCCAGGCCGCCGGTGTGGGCGCACCTGCCGGTGATCGTCAACGAGCAGCGCAAGAAGCTGTCCAAGCGCCGCGACAAGGTGGCGCTGGAGTCCTACCGCGACGAGGGCTACCTCGCCGAGGCGATGGTCAACTACCTCATGCTGCTCGGCTGGGGCACCGGCGAGGACCGCGAGATCATGCCGTGGGCCGAGATGATGCCCAGGTTCCGGCTGGAGGACGTCAACTCCGCCAGCGCCTTCTTCGACGAGAAGAAGCTGCGCGCCTTCAACGGCGAGTACATCAGGGCCCTGCCGCTGGAGACCTTCGAGGAGCGCTGCCTGCCGTACCTCGACCCGTCGTGGGACGCGGAGCTGTTCAGCAAGGTCGCCGTGCTGGCCCAGACCCGCGTCGGGGTGCTGTCGGAGATCACGCAGAACGTCGACTTCCTGTTCAACGAGGAGCCGGTCTTCGACCAGGCCTCGTGGGACAAGGCGATGAAGGCGAACGCCGCCGAGATCATCGAGGGCTACCTGGAGCGGCTGGAGACGGTCAGCTGGGACCCCGAGTCGCTCAAGGAGGCACTGGAGGACGTTGGCATCGCCCTCGGCGGGCTCAAGCTCAGCAAGACCCAGGCGCCGGTGCGGGTGGCGATCACCGGCCGGACGGTGGGTCTGCCGCTGTTCGAGTCGATCGAGGTGCTGGGGCGGGAGCGCTCGCGCGAGCGCCTGCGCGCCGCACTGGAGCGACTGCGAGGCTGAGCGTGGTCCCGGCCGCCATGGCGAGCCAGACCCCCGTGACGCCGAGCCACGCGCTCAGCAGATAGGCAAGGGGCAGCTGTACGGCGAAGCCCGCCAACGTGGCGGCGAGCAGTCGGCTGCCCCTTCCGCTTGCCTGGGCCACCCCGCCCGCGGCGATGAGGCCACCGAACGGGATCAGGTAGAGCGTCATCCACCGCAGGAAGCTCACGGCCGCGCCGGGATCGTCGGTGAACAGGGCCGCGGCGGGCTCGGCGACGAGGTTGAGCGCGAGCGCCACCAGCGCGCCGGTGACCAGGCCGGTCCTGAGCGGTGAGCCCGTCTCCTCTGAGCGGGCGGTGCGGATCATGGCGGCCTGCCTGAGCGCGTAGAACGCCATCGTGCCCGCCAGCATGATCTTCAGGCCGATGCCGTACCCGGCCTGGGCGGCCACGCCGTACCTGGCGACGATCTCGATGAGCAGCAGGCCGACCAGGGCGCGCGCCAGGAAGTCCCCTGACATCGGCAGGCCGGTCCTGACGATCGCCCACGCACTCTCGCGGCCGTCGGCGTCGCGGGGCGCCAGCCGCGCCAGCGTTCTCAGGGAGACGGCCAGCGTGATGGCGCGGGCCAGGACGGTGGCCAGCGCGGCGCCCTGCACGCCCAGGCCCAGGCCGTAGATGAACACCGGGTCCAGCACGATGACCAGGGCGTTGCAGATCAGCGCGTTGCGCATCGGGATCCTGGTGTTGCCCAGCCCCTTGACCACGCCGTCGGCCAGGGACTGCGCGAAGAAGACCGGCAGGCCCGCCATCGAGATCAGGAAGAAGTCGGCGGCAAGCGCGGCCGAGGCGGCGTCGGCGGTGAGGAGCGCGGCCAGCGGCTCGCGCAGCAGCAGGCCAGGGATCGCGATCGCGGCCGAGCCCGCCAGCCACAGCCGCCAGCCCGACCTGATCAGCGGGGAGATGGGAGCGCTGCCGTCCCTGCGGCCGACCAGGACGGTGACGCCGGTGACGGGGGCCAGGATCAGCCCGTAGGCGAAGTACTCGGTGGTGGTGGCCACGGTCACGGCCGCGATGGCGGCGTCGCCGAGGCCGGAGACCCAGAGCAGGTCGATGACGCCCACCGCGACGACGGCGGTGAGCAGTTCCACGTAGATGGGGAGGGCGAGACGGATCATGAATGCGTGCCTCGATTCGCTATATCTCGATTAGAGGTATAGCGATACGATGCGTCCATGGCAAGTGGCGGGGATCTGGCGCTGATGATCCTGGGGTTCCTCAACCAGCGGCCCATGCACGGCTACGAGCTCAAGGCGCGGCTGGCCGAGTTGAGCGGGCACCTGCGTCCCGTCAGCGACGGCGCGCTCTATCCGGCCATCGCCCGGATGGAGGCCAAGGGGCTGCTCGAACGGCACGAGGAGGAAGGCGCGGCGGCGGCGCGCAGGCAGGTGCTCACCATCACCGCCCAGGGGCGGGAGGAACTGCTGCGGCGGCTGCGGGAGCCGTCCGCGCTGGACATCAGCGACCAGACGCGTTTCTTCGCGCTGCTGACGTTCCTGTCGGCGCTGGACGAGCCGTCACTTCAGGCGGAGGTGCTGCGCAGGCGCCTGGCCTTCCTGGAGGCGCCCACGAGCTTCTTCTACGAGGGGGGCAGGCCGCTACGGGCCGAGGAGACCCCCGACCCGTTCCATCGCGGCATGCTGCTGATCGCCCGAGCCACCGGTGAGGCGGAGCGGGAGTGGCTCAGGCGGACCATCGAGGAGCTTGCCGCGATCTAGTCGAGGCCGCGGCGCTTGAGCAGGGGCTCGATGCGCGGGTCACGGCCGCGGAAGTTGCGGAAGGCGGTCAGCGGGTCCATCCCGCCGCCGCGCGACAGCAGCTCCTTGCGGAAGTGGTCGCCGTTCTCGCGCCTGAGCCCGCCGTTCTCCTTGAACCACTCCACGCTCTCGGCGTCGAGCACCTCGCTCCAGATGTAGGAGTAGTAGCCGGCGCTGTAGCCGCCCGCGAAGATGTGGGCGAAATAGTTCGTCCGGTAGCGCGGCCTGACCAGCGGGACGGCGATCCGGGCCGCCTCCAGCGCCCGCGCCTCGAACGCCTCGGCGTCCTCGACGCTCTCGCCCGCCGCCAGCTTGTGCCAGGCCCAGTCGAGCAGCGTCGCCGCGAGGTACTCCACCGTCATGAAGCCCTGGTTGAACTTCTCCGCGGCCTTCATCTTCTCCACCAGCTCGGCGGGCATGGGCTCGCCCGTCTCGTGGTGCTTGGCGTAGTTGGCCAGGATCTCGGGCCAGGTCGTCCACATCTCGTTGACCTGCGAGGGATACTCCACGAAGTCGCGCGGCACGTTGGTGCCCGACACCCGCGGGTAGCGCGCCTCGGAGAACAGGCCGTGCAGCGCGTGGCCGAACTCGTGGAAGGCGGTGTTGACCTCGTCGTAGGTGAGCAGCGTCGGGCCGCTCGACGGCTTGGTGATGTTGAGGTTGTTCATCACCACCGGCTTGTCGCCGAACAGGTAGGACTGGTCGACGAGGTTGTTCATCCACGCGCCGCCGCGCTTGGTCGGCCTGGCGTAGGGGTCGAGCAGGAACAGCCCGAGCGCCGAGCCGTCCTCGTTGAACACCTCGTACACCGTCACATCGCCGTGGTAGCCGTTGAGGTCGGGCCGCTCGGTGAAGGTCACACCGTACAGCTCGGTCGCGGCGTGGAAGACGCCGTCCTTGAAGACCCTGTTGAGCTCGAAGTAGGGGCGCATCGCGTCGGCGTCGAAGTCGTAACGCGCCGCGCGCACCTTCTCGGCGTAGAACGACCAGTCCCACGGCTCGATGGCGAACCCGGCCTGCTCGGCGAGCGCCTCCGCCTCCTTCTCGGCATTGCGTACGGCCGGCCCGACGAGCTGCCCCAGCATCTCCTCGACCGCTTCGACCGTCTTGGCCGTCTGGTCGGCCACGGTGTAGGCGGCGTGGTTGGGGAAGCCGAGCAGGGCGGCGCGCTCGGCCCGCAGCGTCGCCATCCGGACGGCCAGCTCCAGGTTGGGCCTGGCCCGCTCCACGCTCAGCGTGTAGAGCCTGCGCCTGGTCTCCTTGTTGGTCAGCTGGGCCAGGCCCGGCTGGTTGGTGAAGTTGAGCAGCGGCAGGACGTACGTGCCGTCGTCCTGGCGGATCGACTCGATCTTGGCCTCGTCGAAGCCGTCGAGCTCCTTGGCGTCCTCGACGACCAGCGCCTCCTCGGTGGAGGCCTTGAGCAGGTTCTGCGAGAACTCGGTGGAGAGCTTCGACAGCTCCTCGTTGAGCTCCCTCAGCCTGGCCTGCTCCTGCTCACCGAGGTCGGCGCCGGCGCGGATGAAGTCTTCACGGTACTTCTCCAGCAGCCACGCCTGCTCGGCGTCCTCGGTCGTGACCCGCTTGACCCGCTCCCACAGGGCACGGTTGAGCCTGACCTCGTCGCTGTGCTTGGTCAGCTTGTGGGACACCTCGGTCTCGATCGCCATGATGCCGTCGGTCGAGTCGGACGAGGCGATGCTGAAGAAGACGTTCGCCGTCCTGGACAGGATCTGGCCGGAGCGCTCGAGGGCCGCGATCGTGTTGTCGAAGGTGGGGTCGTCGGCGCTGTTCGCGATCGCCTCGACCTCGGCCAGGTGCTCGGCCATGCCTCGCTCGAACGCGGGCAGGTAGTGCTCCTCGCGGATCTCCTCGAACGGGGGCAGCTGGTAGGGCAGGCTGCTGGGTGCGAAGAACGGGTTCTCGGCCAACGCTGGGGCTCCTCCACGTGGTGTTTTGTCCCCTTCAGCTTGGCATGTACGGCGCCCCGACGCGCTGGTTGAGTATTCGTTTTGGCCTTGTCCCCCTACCTGGGCTATTCTTTCGGAGTCGCCAGCGAGCGGAACCCGCAAGGGGGACGTGAGCGCGGTGGGGTATGGTGTAATTGGCAACACGACTGATTCTGGTTCAGTTATTCTAGGTTCGAGTCCTGGTACCCCAGCTTTTGGAACGGATGTCCGAAGAGGGCATCCGTTTTTGCGTTTCTGCGCCCCTGTGGGTGGGTAGGCATTTGAGTTTGGTTGTGCTCCGCGACGTGCGGTAGAGTTACATCCGTTGCCGGGGAGGCCCCCGGCACATCGCTTGTGGACAGGGTCCCGTCGTCTAGTGGCCCAGGACGCCGCCCTCTCAAGGCGGTAGCGCCGGTTCGAATCCGGTCGGGACTACCACTGTCACAAGCTGCTTCGGTCCCGTCGTCTAGTGGCCCAGGACGCCGCCCTCTCAAGGCGGTAGCGCCGGTTCGAATCCGGTCGGGACTACGCTGACAGAGCCCGGATGTCCACAGACATCCGGGCTTTCTGCTGTCTCCGCTGCCTCGCCCCGCGCCCTCGGGTCAGCCCCCGCATCCCGCCCCGGCATGGCCACTCGCGCCCGACCCGGCCCGGCGGTTTGCCCTCACCCCGGTCCGGGGCGCTGGCGGTTCGGGTTGCGGGGGCCTGGTTAGACTCCGGACCATGCGACGAGCGGCCACGACGCCCCTGCGGCAGATGATCGGCCTGCTCGCCGGGATCCCGACCGGGTTGATCGCGCTCGGCTGGGCCTGCGTCGCCTGGGCGGCAGCCGACGCCCGCGCCCGCAAGGTCACCGCGTCGCTCGTGCGGCTGGAGCGGGCGCGCCTGGCTGCCTGGTACGACCACCGCCCCGGCGGCGGCCGCGGCGGCCGTACCTACCTCGTCCTGCGGGGGCTGGTCGGCCTGCTGGGCGGCTACCTCGCCGGCACCGGCCTGTTCGTCGCCGCCCTCCTCCTGTACGGCGGAGCCGTCCAACTGCTCTCCGGCGACGCCGACCTGGTCCCGCTGGCGTTCCCCGGCGTCCGGCTGACCGGCAGCAGCTGGGCCTACGGCCTCGTTCTCGGGGCGATCGCGCTGGCGTTGTCCTCCGGCTGGTGCGCCACGCTGATCGCCGCGGAACGCCGCCTCGCCGACCGCTTCCTCGGCACCGACCCGAACGAGGCCATGGCCCGCAGGATCGCCGAGCTGACCGCCACCCGCTCCGGCATCGTCCGCGCCGTCGACGAGGAGCGCAGGCGGATCGAGCGTGACCTGCACGACGGGGTCCAGCAGCGCGGCGTGGCCCTGGCGATGCTGCTCGGCCGCGCGCGGCACACCGGCGATCCCGCGCTGGTCGACGAGGCCTACGCCGAGGCCAGGCTGCTGCTCGACGAGCTGCGCGGGGTGGCGTGGCAGATCTATCCCACCGCGCTCGACACACTGGGCCTGCGGGCGGCGCTGACGGAGGTGGCCGACCGCTCCGCCGTACCGGTGCGCGTGGAGTACACGGTCGCCGAGCGGCTGGCGCCGGAGATCGAGACCGCCGTCTACTTCGTGGCCAGGGAGGCCATCACCAACGCGAACAAACACGCCGAAGCAGGCATGATCGTGGTCGAGGTGCGCGAGGAGGAAGGGGAGGTGGCCGTGACGATCGCCGACGACGGCAGGGGCGGCGCCGTACCAGGAAGAGGGGGGTTGTCTGGGCTGGAACGGCGAGTGCGGGCGCTCGACGGAAGCCTCGCCGTGGAAAGCCCGGAAGGCGGCCCGACCAGGGTGTCGGCGAGGCTGCCGTGCGGCTGATCGTCGCCGACGACTCCGTGCTCCTGCGCGAAGGGTTGGCCAGGCTGCTCCAGGAGGCAGGACACGAGGTGGCCGCCGCGGTCGGCGACGCCGACGCGCTCATGTCCGCGGTGGCCGAGCGCCGGCCGGACGTGGCGGTCATCGACGTGCGCATGCCGCCCTCGCACACCGACGAGGGTCTGCGCGCCGCGCTGGCGATCCGCGACAGGTGGCCGGAGGTCGGGGTGCTCGTGCTGTCGCAGTACGTGGAGCAGACCTCCGCCGCCAAGCTGCTGGCCGGGCCTTCGGAGGGGCTCGGGTACCTGCTCAAGGACAGGGTGTCGGAGGTGGCCGAGTTCCTCGACGCGATCGAGCGGATCGGCGCGGGCGGCACGGTGTTCGATCCCGACGTCGTCAGGCGGCTGCTGGCCCGCGCCCCGCTGAGCACGCTGTCCGAGCGCGAGCGGGCCGTGCTCGAACACCTGGCCACCGGCCTGGTCAACACGGCGATCGCCGAACGGCTGCACGTGTCACAGAGCACGGTCGAAAAGCACGTCAACGCCATCTTCGACAAGCTCGGCCTGGACCCCACGCCCGGCTACAGCCGCAGGGTCCTGGCGATCCTGACCTATCTCAACGGCTGAGCCGCACGGCCGTCACGATCACGCCCGCCGCGGCGGCCGTCACCAGCCACAGCATGAAGGACGGGTAGAGATAGGCCACCTGGATCCACATGATGTCGCTCCCGCGGGCCAGCACTCTGAAGATCGGCACAACCGCCGCGCACAGCGCCAGCGGCGCCAGGGACGGCAGCACCCACAACCGCCCCCATCCGGTACGGCGGGCCGCCCACCGCCGCGACCGGACCACCCCGCGAACCGCCAGCCCCACGGTCGCCAGCGTCAGCAGCGCGAACACCACATCGGTGGCGAGATACGGCGAGGAAGGGTCTTCGGGAGTGCCGCCCTCGATCATGGCGACGAGCCCGTCCAGCAGGGTGGAGCTGTCGTCGAAGGCCATGCCGGTGTTGGCCGTAACCGCGATGCCGTACCCGGACCCGGGTATGAGCAGCTGCTCGGCGGTCGAGGTGAACAGGTCGCCGCCGTGCCCGATCACCGGCGTCCCCCGCTTGGTCGTGCCGAGCGACCAGCCGAGGGCGTAGGAGTCGTTCTGCTTGGACGGCGTGCGCAGCTCCTTGACGCTGGCGGGGGACAGGATCCCGCCGTTCTGCGCGATCAACCACCTGGCCATGTCGCTCGCGCTGCTGAGCACGCCGCCGGAGCCGTTGCCGAAGCCTGCCGGTTCCGGCATGGCGAACGCGTGGCCGAGGAAGACCAGGTGGCCGCGCGCGCTGTCCGGAAGGTCGCGTTCGGTGTCGATCGTGGTGCTGTGCCGCATGCCGAGCGGGCCGAACACGTGCCGCTTCAGATAGGCGGCGAACGGCTCGCCGCTCACCACCTCGACCAGCCGCGCGGCGACCTGGTAGTTGGTGTTGTGGTAGCTGAAGGCGGTGCCGGGAGCGGCGGCGAGCTTGGCGTCCCTGAGCCGTGCCACCGCGCCCTTGAGCGAGTCGGGCTGGGGGAGGCTCTTCTCATGGAAGGTGGTGTCGTCCATGCCCGAGGTCTGGTGGAGCAGCTGCCGTACGGTGATCGCGGCGGCCCTCGGATCCGCCATCGCGAACTCCGGCAGATAGCCGCGCACCGGACGATCGAGCTCGACCACCCCCTTCTCCACCAGCTGCATGACGGCGAGCGAGGTGAACGACTTGCTGACCGAGGCGACGGCCATCGGCGTGTCCGCGGTCACGGGCGCGCCCGAGGCGGTCGTGCCGTATCCCCTGGCGTGGATCACCCGCGTCCCCTTGGTGATCGCCACCGCCACCCCCGGCAGGCCCGTCTTCTCCTGGTAGTCCGCGACGTAGGCGTCGACCTGTGCGGGCGTGATCTCCGCTGCGGGCGGGAGAGCTCTGAAGGTGACGCCGGGCGCTGACGTTAGCGCTCTGGAGGTGATTCCGGGCGCGGACGGTAGGGCTCCAGAAGAGATTCCGGGCGCGGGGGCACGGGCTCCGGGGGTGACGTCGGTCGCCGGGGAAGGAGCTCCAAGGGTGCTGCCCGCCGCGGGAGAGGGGAAGGCTGCGGGGATGGCACTGGCCGCGGGCGGGAGGACGGCAAGGCAGAGCGCGGCAAGGGTCGTGGTGAGCATGCGCCGACGCTAGTGACGCGCCCTCGGCCCGGACCATTGCGAGATTCCTCCCCGTTTCTTACGGAGAACCGCTCTTGACTGGATAGCATCACTATCCAATAATGGAGAGCACAACTATCCAATAGGAACGAGGTGCACGATGCCGATCACCACCCCCTGGGTCCCCGGGCCCGACGCCGCCCACGAGCAGCCCGTACAGGTCATGGCGTCCCGTTTCGAGCTGCGCAGCGTCCTTCACGTGCCGGGCTTCCTCATCCAGGCGATGCGCATCCTGCTGCAGGCCAGGCGCAGCCCGGGCGCGGTCGGAGCCACACTGAAGGCCGCACCGCTGCGCCGTACGTTCTGGACCCTGTCGGCATGGACGTCCGACGAGGCGCTGTCCACCTTCGCCCGCAGCCAGCCGCATCGCAGCATCATCGGCGCATACCGGACGCGCATGGCCGGCTCCACCTTCGAGTTCTGGACCGCCGACCGGCCCGCGGGCTGGGACGAGGCCCACTCCCGCCTGAAGGACACCTGATCGTAGGAAATTTCGCCCTCGACCAGGAAGGCCTAAGCACCTGAACGGAGCCCGATGACCACCGCAGAGACGGTCCGCGCCTACCGCGAGGCCAGGTTCCGGGGCGACGTGGCCGCGGCCGCCACCCACCTGGCGCGGGTGCCACCGGAATACGGCAGAAACGGGCCGCGGGCTTGATCATGAGCGTTAGGATCTGAGAGTTCGCGCTGGTTGATGACGGCTTGCGGGAGTTCGGGTGGCGCCGATCGATCGGACGGCTTACCCGAGATTCGCGCGGGCGGTGTCCGCTCGAGAGCTGGCGGAGGTGTTCACCCCATCGCTCGCCGAGGTGGAGTGGGCGCGGGGCAAGACGCAAGATGATCAGCATGTACTGGCGCTGGTGGTGTGGTTGAAGGCCTACCAGCGGCTTGGGTACCTTCCGAAGCTTAGCGGCCGAGGCGATCCGCAAGCGGCACAGGCCAAGGACAACCCGGCCGATCTGATCAACGTGGCGTTGGAGGAGTCGGTCCGCGCGCAGTGCGAGCTGCCGGGTTACACGACGCTGGACGAGCTGACCAAGAAGATCCGCACCGACGTCACGGGCACCACAGCGCGTCGGCGGCCCAGCCGGTCGGTTGCAATACTCTGTTCAACAGAGTATTTTGCCGGTCGTGCCGAGAAGATCATCAGAAGTGAGCGAGCCGATGTACTTCGTGCTCACCGCGCTGCTCGACGGTCCGCTGCACGGCCACGCGATCCTCAAGCGGATCGGCGAGCTGTCGGCAGGCCGGGTCCGGCCGACGGTCGGCACCCTCTACGCCATCCTCGAACGCCTCGCCGCCCGCGGGGTGCTCGCCGTCGACCGTGAGGAGACGGTCAACGGCCGGGTCCGCCGCTACTTCCGGGTCACCGACGAAGGGACGGCGATCGTCAGGAGCGAGGCCAAGCGCATGAACGAGGCGGCGGCCCTGGTCCTCGACCGCGAGGCCCTCGCGTGACGCGGCTCGAGCGGCGTTACCGCAGGTTCCTCCTGGCCTATCCCGCGGGCTACCGCAAGGCGCACGGCGACGAGCTCATCGACATCCTGCTCGACACGGCCGAGCCGGGGCGGCGCACGCCCGAGATCAGGGAGGCCGCGGGGCTGCTGATGGGCGGGCTGCGCACCCGCGTCGAGCACGCGGCGGCAGGGCCCGCCTGGCGCGACGGCCTGCACCTGGGGGTCGCCGCGCTGACCGTCGCCAACCTGGCAGCGTTGCTCCCCTTCGTCACCGCGATCCCGCTGTGGACCGCCCTGTCCGCCCTCACCGTGCTGGCCGTCCTGCGGGGGCGGGTACGGCTGGCGCTGCCTCTCCTGCTGCTCACCGGGGCGAAGGCCACGGCGATCGCGGCAGGGGTGCCGCTGTTCGACCACGTGCTGATGCCGATCACCTCAGGCCCCCGGTCGGTCGAGGGGCTGTTCGCCACCACCGGCCCCCAAGTCGTCGCCCTCTCCTACGCGCTCGCCTTCGCCGGATCGCTCGTGCTGGCGGCGGGCGCCCACCCGCTGAAGGCGCGCTCCTGGTGGTGGCTCGCGGTCGCGCCCGCCCTCTGCGCGGGTCCCGCCCTGATGGATGAGTCGGCTTTCCCTGTCGGCGTGGTCCGGACAGTCACCGAGCTGGGGCTGCTGGCAGCGGCGGTCTGCGCGGCCCGTATGGCGAGAGACCCGCGCTGGGGCGTGGCGGCGCTGGTCTACCTGCTGTCGGTCACCGTCGCGATTGCCGAGCACGGACCGTATCTCACCGTGCGGCATCTGGCCTACTGGGCACTGCTCGCCCTTCCCGCCGTCACCGCGGTCCTGGTGGCGCGCGAGCACCGCAGAACCGTCCTGCGCTGATCCCTCGGCGCGTCAATTCTTTGGAGATCTCATGAGAGCGTTCATGGCCGCCCTGGCGCTTGCCGTACTGACCGGGTGTGCCACCGATATGCCCGAGCCTGCCGCTCCGAGCGCCACCGGCGCGGGACAGGAGGCGAAGTGGAAGATGGAGCGGCTCAAGGCCGACTGCATGAAGCAGAAGGGCTTCAAGTACACCCCGTTCGTCATGTCCGGGCCCAAGGAGACGGAGGCGCAGAAGAAGATGGCGGCCGGTGACTACGCCGCGACCAAGGAGGTCAGGGCGAAGTACGGCTACCGGATCTTCTCCCAGTTCGTCTACCCCAACGACTCCGCCTCGGGCGCGCTGGTCGTCGAGGAGTACGGGGAGGACCCCAACCCGGGGGTCCGGATGAACAAGACGCAGTTCAACGCCTACAAGAAGGCGGAGGACGCCTGCATGTCGAAGGCATTCAAGGCGGTCCTGAACAAGGACGTGAAGAACCGGATGGACGTGTTCAAGATGCAGGCTGAACTCAAGAAGCAGCTCACCACCCGGCGGCTCGACGGCGACGCCGAACTGGTGCGCCTGGCCGCGACGTTCGGCGACTGCCTCAAGGGCAAGGGCTACGCGATCACCTCGCTCAAGCCGAGCGACCTGGCCGGCAGAGGAGAGAAAGCCATGTTGGCGCAGGTCACAAAGATAGGGAAGGAACAGGGAGACGAGTCCTGGCCAGACATCATGGCCGCGCAGGCCAGACCGTACCTCGCCAAGGAGATCAAGGACGCCCTCGAAGACCTCGAGTGCGGCAAGGAGTTCTACGTGCGCTACTCACCCATGAGCACGGCCGTCGACCAGGAGGTGGAGGCGCAGTTCCCGTTGTGAGCCTGTTCCTCTGCTCACCCGCCGCCACAATGGCCCCTGGCCATCCGCCTACCAACTACCCCGAACAGCGATCACGCAGAGCTACTTTGCCCCTGGTGACGCCGACCCGAGTGGGGGCTTAACAGGCACCGAGGCTGCATTGACTTTCTGGATAGAGGTTTCCGGACGGCATCGCGCCTGGTCGCCGAGGCGTCCGGAAAGGGAGACTTTCCCGGACGCCGCACCGCCGACGACGCCGGCACACCCTGGAGCCGCTACGCACCCGGAGACCACCACAGAAGGTGACGGCTAGAAGGCTGCAGCATCGCCCCATTCCCAGTAGGCCCGCTGGCCAGCGACCTCATCATGCAGGGTGGCGAACAGGCCATCTGGGCTGACCTCGGGGGGAACATCGATGGCGACGTGGCGATCCCCGCTCCACTCACACACCAAGCCAGCAGACACAACCTCGCCGGTGACACGCTCCATGAACTGGACCTGATCGGGGCGGGGCATGATCAGCGCTCTGAGAACACGGTGCCCAGAACGTTCAATCACCTCAACGATCGTCGACCCATCCGCGGACAACCGCACCCGATCGCCCAGAGCAAGCCCATAGACCCGGAACGGAAGACAAGCAACCACATAGTCGCCCTCCTCGCACGGGCAGAGCCACAGCTGCTCCTTCTGGCCGGCAAGCCCAAACCGATCCAGATCAACGTGAGCGATGTAGTTCCGCGACGAACGGCCTACCGGATTGTCGTGAACGATGAACTGCACTCGAAAGGCTCCTGCACCCGGCAACCACCACAGACAGTAACGACCGCCAGAGAATACAGACCGCTTAACACCAGTCCATACCAGGGTGGCACCCCTGGCGGAGCCGCGAGTAAGCCGCTCTCCGTACGCAGTTCGAGGCTGGCTCCTCCTTGGTTGTTGTGTGGATTCCAGTGATGGAGAGGCAGCGACGGCGAGTCGGGTGGGGCGGCCCTTCAGCCAATTTCGGATCCGTCTTCACTAAGCGCAGGAGACGATGCGCCTGGTCCGGCGAAAGCCTGTCCACCAGGAGATGAAGCTCCTCGTGCGCATCTCCAGCGCTTATACCGAGGAGCTTACGCAAGCGGTCCGCAAGCGACAGCGAAGCCTGGGCACTCGATCAGTTCGGTGGCAGATCGACAGCCCGCGATGGAGAGACCACGTGCGCGGGTTCGATTCCCGTCACCCGCTCCACGCAATGTCACCTTGCTGAATGTCCTCATGTTCATAAGCGTTGTCCTCACCCCTCCGTACTCTCTAGAGACGGGGAGAGGAGCCGACCATGACAGCCCAGCCGCAGGACTACACGCCCATCGGTGCGCCCATGCCCGCGCCGAGCAAGCCCTGGCTGGCGAAGAGGTGCCCCGAGGCAAGCCTTGGCGTGAGGTCCTAGCGGCACGCGGAATCGACGTGTAGGTGTACAAGCTCACCCTCGAGCCGATCGCCGAACAGCAGATAGCGGCCCTCCCTGATGAAGCTCTCGCGGAGTTGTTCACGCTCCTGGAGACCGCTCCGTGGAGCGGAGACCCGTACAACTCGGCCAATCCAAGGCGAACATGCTCACCCACACCTTCGGTGAACGTGGTCTCGCAACCTATGTCGTCCTGGAGCAGCAGCGCGAAACCTACCTTGTCCGCGTCGAATGGCCATAACTGCCATACGCGGGCATGCCGGTCCTGGCCTTCAACCGAATCAGCCGAAGCGGCCAGGAAAGCCCCTGTGCGATCAGGCCAACGTCGCGGGGGGTGGGGGCAGGCAAGCCCCCACCCGGGGGTGGGGGGGGGGGGGGCCCCCCCCGCCCCCCCCCCCCCCCCCCCCCCCCGCGGAACCCTGTAGCTAATAAAAAAATGAAGCAGCCGGCGATAAGGGGGGGGTATATTAAGGTGGTGGCCCGAAAATTAAAA
>NZ_JBHZBH010000056.1:0-41501 GCF_042754765.1 Nonomuraea sp. NPDC059194
CGCCCACTGAGCGGCGGTCAAATCACCACGACCCACCCGAAGATCATCCCAGAAGTAGATCACTCACGTGATCCACTTCTGAAACACGCCCTAGTTCGGAAATCGCGGACCAGGCCCGTATCGCACGCCCGGCCCACCCTTCGCTTCACCGATCTTTTCCAGGATCCCGCGATCGCGAAGACTGTTGAGCAGATCACGAGCGGCATATACGTGGATGTCGAAGAGCCGTTGCAGAGTGCGATTGGTGACGAAGCCATACTCCCGCACGTGATCAACGATCTTCTGATCGATGCCGTCGATGGTGTGCCAGTGATAGCTCATAGCCCGCGACATCGCTGCCACCGCCTCGGACTGGAGACGATAGGAGGGAAACGCCTTGGCCACCGTACGCCTGGATGGTTCGATGAGACGCTCACCGGCCATGGAGGCAAGCACGTGCTGCGCTTCGACGGGAGAGCGTTGGATCAGCGTTCCAAGGTGCGATGCGTCGATGCTCCGCCGCCTTCTCAGATGCGAGAGGGCGAGGAGCACGTTGACATCTCGTCCCACGCGCAGCGGCAACTCATTGATGAAGCGGACGAAAGCATCGTTTCCAATGCCACCGGCCAGCGTCGCCCGCACCATCGTCCCCGAGTCATCAAAGGCCGGCGGCTCCTTGCCTATCCTCAGCATCTCGCGATATGCACGGTCGACACGCTGCCCCGTGCGCTCCGCCAACTGCAACGCGGAAACCGTCTCAGTGAGAAGGCGGTTTCTTGGCGTGGACGGATGAGTCAGGATGTTCTCCGGCGTAACGCCGGAGACCAGCCCGCCAGGGCTGACGACGATCAAGCGCTCGGGTGAGTGTTCGACGTCGACCGTGCCGCTCGTCTCGTAGGAGCGATGGATCAACGCATTGACGATCAGCTCTCGTACAGCTTCGGCGGGATAGTCCGTGAGTTGCAGTTGCACGCCCCCGGCGATATTGAGCGGATGCACCTCGCGTCGCACTGCTATCGATTCGGTGAGTGCCTCGATAGCGGCGAGCAACGGGCGCGTGCCTCGCATCCGGCCGGTTGCCTCGCTGCCCAGCGTCGGGCGGAACTGGTAGGAGTACCCGTAACTCGGGATCACCTGCTGTATGAGCGATTCCTCAGCAAGGAGGAGCACTCCCGCGTTGGTCACACTGCCATCCGAGGCCGTCAGTCTCAGAGAGTCCAGCAACGCCCGGTCGGAGAGGTCTGCCAGGTGTTCGCGGCCCGCAGCGACGAGGAGATTGCGCAACCTGCCGAACTCCACCGGACTCAGGTTCTCTGGCTCGGCGCTCGACGGCTCGGCCGACCAGTCAACCTGCCCTCGGGCAATCATGACTTCGCGCTGCTGATCGGGCGGGAACGGAAGGCATTCCTTTCCCAGGCGCCGCGTCGACAGGCCGGCCGCGTTGCTGTGAGGCATGACCCCTTCAGGGACGGTCAAGGTGAGCAGCCTGACTCCATCGACGATCTTTTCGCAAACGAACGGAGTGATCGGAGGCCGGGTGCGGTCGAAGACCCCCTTCCGCAGCTGATCGACCGAGTACTGCTCAGGCACTCCACGCAGCGCGTCAGCCCGGGTGGACGCCCTGTCATCCACCCCCAGAATCACTGTTCCGCCTCGCGCGTTCACGAAGCAGACCAACGCGTCGGCAAGGAGGTTGTAGGTGGCCTTGACAGAGTCCGAGACCAGCTTGAAGTCGAGAGTTTCAGACTCCAGCGAATCCGCAGTGACCTCGCGGCCTACGCGTTCAAGTGCCGCTTCGACTTCGGGGCGCTCCATGCGACTGACGATAACTGAGAAGTGGTCGTAAAACAACGCTTCTCAGTTTCAATCAGTTCCTCGTTAAAGCTGGCAAGGCGATGCCAATCACTCCCCGAGAGTGGCTGCCCGCTTCGTCACAAGAGACCGCGCGCGGAGTCTGAAGCTACGACCGGATTTGGGTTGCCGTGGGAGCCCGGATGCCCGCGAAGAGGTCCGCGATGGTCGCGCACGGCCGCATGGGAGGTCGGACACGCGGAGCCGACCTCACGGCGTCACGTGCCCGGCCGGTGCGCTCCGCCTGCCGGTCATCCGATCAGGTCGAATGCGAGACGGGGCTCGATCTTCGCCAGGCGGACGGCGCCCGCCCGCGTGGTGAAGACCGGGGCGGAGCGGTTGAGTGCCACGCCAGCGGTCTGCGCGTCGTCCAGGGTGAGACCGAGCACGCTCATGAGGAAGCCAGAGCGGATGGCGCGTTCGCCGTCGCGAGTCTGGTCCCGGTGGGGGTCCTCGGCCACCAGGTGGTCGACGATCACGGCGGCGCTGTCCAGCAGTGCCTTAACTCTGGCGGCGAGCTGCTGCATGTACAGGTCCGGGTGTTCAGCCGTCGCGGCGGCCAGGGCCGCAGTGGGCAGTAGCAGGGGGATCGCCTCGCGGGCGGCGGCGGCCACCGTGATGCGGATGAGCCGGTCACCGGCGAGGTAAGCGGCCACGGCGGGGGTGTGCAGGACGCGTCCGCGGATCATGCGGTGTTGCCGTCCGCGAGCTCATGCTCGTTGTCGGCGCGGACCTCGGGGGGAGAGCGGCGCAGCCGGCCGGCCATCTCTTCCCAGAGGGCGGGGTCGTCGGGCAGGGGCTCGCCGAACGCCGCCTCTTCCTGCCTGAGCCATTCGGCGTAGCGGCGGTCGGCCTCGTCGGTAGTGGTGCCCGGCCGCTGTCCTGCATCGATCTGGGCTTGGCGGACCCATTTGCGCAGTGTCTCGGCGGTGCCGATGCCGAGTTTGGCGGCGACCGCGTTGATCGCGGCCCACTCGGTCGGGTAGTCCGGGCGGACCTCGGCGACCATCCACACCGCACGTTTACGCAGTTCGGCCGGATAGGGGGACTTGGCTGCCACGACTCGATCCTCTCAAGGGAACGAGCCTCCATCGAAGCCGGAGCGCTTCAGACCACCCAAGGGCGCAAGGGGTGGGCGCTTGTTGAGGAACGTCCGAGCGAAGCGTGGCCCTTCGCGACCGGGGTGGGATCCAAACGTCTGACCACCCAAGTGCGCAACGGGCGGGTGCTTTTAAAAGGACGTCCGAGTGGAGCGAGGGCCGTTGTCCCCCGGGTGGGATCCAGGTGCCCAACCACCCAAGTGCGCAACGGGTGGGCGCTTTTTGAAGGACGTCCGAGCGAAGCGAGGGCCTTTGTCCCCCGGGCGGGATCCAAGTGTCTGACCACCCAGGTGCGCAACGGGTGGGCGCTTTATACCGGGGTGAGTTCCTTGACGTGCTCGTTCAGAGCGGCCACCAAGGGTTCCGACCGGTACGGCTCCAGCCGCCGTCGCAGGTCGAGCGCGTACGACCGGGTCCTGACCGACTGGAGCTCGTTGGCCAGCCCCAGCGCCTCCGTGGCCGTCTCACAGGCCTCCTCCAGCTCCCCGCACTGCAGCAGCCCCGCCGCCAGCAGCGACAGGTTGAACATCCGCCCGCGCACGTATCGGCCGTCCATCTCCAGCGACCTGCGCGCATATCGTACGGCACGCTCCCCCTCACCCAGATCCCTGAAGCAGTGCGCGAACTTCGCCGCCAGGTACGCCTCGTCGAAGTACGACAGCCAGGCCGGCTCCTCCCCCGGCGAGCGCAGCGCGAAGTCGCGTTCGGCCGCGTTCAGGGAGGCCCCGCAGGCGATCTTGTCGCCCAGCCCCGCGTGCGCATGGGCCTCCAGGACGTGGCAGGACGCCATGAGCGTGTGGATGCCAGAGCGAAGCGCCGACTGCTGGGCGGCGCGGGCGAGGTCGAGGGCGTGGGCGGGCTGGCCCATATAGAGGGCCTGGTGGCTCATTCCGGCGAGGATCTCGCCACCGAGAGCGTCGTCGCCCGCGCCGCGGGCCAGGCGGAGCGCCTGGATGAGGTAGCGCTGGGCCAAGCCGTGCTGTTCGAGGTCGTAGGCCATCCATCCGGCCAGCCTCGTCAGCTCGGCGGCAGCGGAGGCGAGCCGCTTGCCCGTGCCCTCGCCGTACGAACCCTCTTTGAGCAGCGGAGTGACGGCGGTGTCGAGGTACTTGACCACCGCGGAGCGGACCCTGCCGCCGCCGAACCTGTTGTCGAGCTCGCCGAACGAGCGGGTGACCTCGTGGATGGCGGCGATGTCGCTCGCCCCCACCTTCCGCCCGCCTGCCGCCGTGGGATGGCCCTCGGACGGGAAGGTCAGCCACCGGATGGCGCCGACCGAGCCCGCTCCGATCGCGAACGTGGAGTCGACCAGGAACCTGCGTCGTTCGACGTCCGCCCGCCACAGAGCTGTCACTGTCGCCACCCCCTCCTGCCACGTGTGCGTGAACTCCTGACCGAGATGGAGGGGTGTGGCGATGACCGGCATGCCGAGGTCTTCCGGTGTGACCGGACGGCCGAGACGCAGGGCGAAGATCTCCGTCAGCAGGCAGGGAACGGGGTCACGCGGACGCTGACCGCCGATCCAGCGCAGAACGGAGCTGTGGTCGTACTTCAGGCCGGGCGTGCCTCGGGCCGCGCCCAGGTCGTTGAGCCTGCGGGCGAGCCCCTTGTGGGAGAAGCCCGCCTCGGCGATGAGCGCCTGGAGCGGCCGGTTGGCCTCGCGTTCCATGGGCCCCTCTCAGCGGATCATTACAGGGAGCTTCAGTTCTAGCACGGAACGTAACGTCGATATCGCCGTTCCCCCAAGGATCGACCAACTTCCCCGGACAGCGAACAGCCCCCGGCGACAGCGCGCCGGGGGCGGAAAGCCGAACCTACAGCCTGGCCACGCCGTCCTCACGGGCCTGGGCGGCCACCGCGGCGATGACGGCAGGGGCGACCCGCGGGTCGAACGGGCTGGGGATGACGTAGTCCTCCCGCAGCGCGTCGCCGACCACGTCGGCCAGCGCCGTGGCCGCCGCCACCTTCATGTTCTCGGTGATGGTCGAGGCCCGGACGTCCAGCGCTCCCCTGAACACGCCGGGGAAGGCCAGCACGTTGTTGATCTGGTTGGGGAAGTCGGACCGCCCCGTCGCCACCACCCGCGCGTAACGGGCGGCCACGGACGGGTGCACCTCGGGCGTCGGGTTGGACAGCGCGAACACGATCGAGTCGGCCGCCATGGAGGCGATGGCCTCCTCCGGCACCGTCGAGCCCGAGAGCCCGACGAACACGTCGGCGCCGGCCAGTGCCTGCTCGGTCGAGCCCGTGTGCCTGGCCTTGTTGGTGTCGGCGGCCAGGGCCTGCTTGAAGGGGTTCAGCCCGGAGCGGCCCTCGTAGATCATGCCCTTCGAGTCGGACACCGCGATGTCGCCGATGCCCGCGTTGAGCAGCATGCGGGTGACGGCGACGCCCGAGGCCCCGGCCCCGGCGACGACGGCGCGCAGCGCGCTGAGCGGGCGTCCTGTCAGGCGGGCGGCGTTCTGCAGCGCGGCCAGGACGACGATCGCGGTGCCGTGCTGGTCGTCGTGGAAGACCGGGATGTCCAGCAGATCACGCAGCCGGTCCTCGACCTCGAAGCAGCGGGGTGCGCTGATGTCCTCGAGGTTGATGCCGCCGAAGGACGGCGCGAGCCTGGCGACGGTTTCCACCAGGGCGTCGACGGAGGTGCAGTCGAGGCAGATCGGGACCGCGTCGACCCCGGCGAACTCCTTGAACAGCAGCGCCTTGCCCTCCATGACCGGCATGGCGGCCGACGGGCCGATGTCGCCGAGCCCGAGGACGGCAGTGCCGTCGGAGACGACCGCGACGACGTTGGACACCCAGGTGTAGTCCCTGGCGAGTTCGGGGGACTCGGCGATGGCCGTGCAGACCTTGGCCACCCCGGGGGTGTAGGCGAGGGAGAGGTCGTCCGCGTCGCGGACGGGGATGGTGGAGCGGACCTCCAGCTTACCCCCACGGTGCAGGGCGAAGGCCGGATCCAGATCGAGGGATTCGAGAGAGACAGAAGCGGGCGTGACAGCCACAGCGACCCCAGTAGTCATTCGGAACGGACACGAACTTGACGCCGCACGAAAGGTGTCGTAGGGCAGGCGTCTTCGTGAGTGGGTACGGGGGTCACCCGTTTCTGGATTCTGCCACATAGTGTGACGCGCAGACGTGTAAGGAGTGTTGACAGGTTGGATCTGACCTCATACGCGGAGTTGGCCGTCCTTGTGGTCAACGGCGAGCTTCCTGATGAGTACGGCCTGCGTGAGGAGCTCATCTCGGTCTTCGCGCTCGCCGACGCGGAGAAGCACGACGAGGCGGTCGAGCTGCTCAACACCCTGCTCGCGCGGCATCCGGTCCATCCGCAGATCTCGGCGCACGACGGGCAGGGCTGGCATCTGCACCTGGCGGAGGGCGGGCTGGTGATGGGGCTGGCCGCCGTCGTCACCGAGCTGGGTGTCGACAGGCTGGGCGGCTGCAGGGCGCAGCGGTGCTCGAACGTGTTCGTCGACACCTCCTCCAACCGTTCCCGCCGCTACTGCTCCGAGCGCTGCGCCAGCAGGGCGAACGTCGCCGCCTACCGCGCCCGCCGCAGGAACGACCGCTAGAGGCGGCGCGGCAGCGGCCAGTAGCGCAGCATGACACGGCCCACGATGTCGGCGACTGGCCCGAAGTCCCAGCTGTCCCTGCGTCCCGAGGCGCGCTGGTTGTCGCTCTCCAGCCACCACCCGTCCGTCCCGTGCCACTGCGCGCGCTTGACGATCAGCTTCGAGGGTTCGCCGGGGAGTTTGGCCACGACCAGGTCGCCCGGATGGACCGCGGCGCCACGCCGTACCAGCAGCCAGTCTCCGGGCCGCAGGGCGGGCCGCATGGAGTCTCCTTCGACACGCACCCTCATGGGCTGATGATCTCCCCGCACGAGTATGGTCGGTAACTGGACCAAGCTGATTCAGCATCAAGGAAGGACTTTCTGATGCTCGCACGACTGCTACGACCCAAGCACGTCGCTTCGGCGCACTGCGACCTCCCCTGCGGTGTCTACGACCCCGCCCAGGCCCGGATCGAGGCCGAGTCGGTCAAGGCGATCATGGAGAAGTACGCAGGCAACGAGGACCCGGTCTTCCGCGCTCGCGCCCTGACCATCAAGGAGGAGCGCGCCGAGCTCGTCAAGCACCACCTGTGGGTGCTGTGGACCGACTACTTCAAGCCGCCGCACCTGGAGACCTACCCGCAGCTGCACCAGCTGTTCTGGGAGGCCACCAAGCTGGCGGGCGCCGCGGGCGCCAAGGGCACGGTGGACGTGGGCAAGGCCGACGAGCTGCTCGGCAAGATCGACGACATCTCCAAGATCTTCTGGGAGACGAAGGCGGCCTGAACCGCCGCTGAAGGGCCCCGCTCGCGCGGGGCCTTTTTCGTTGGTTGGCGCGTCTGAGGACGCCAACCGGCTCCAGGTGGCGGTAAGTTGCAGAGAGCGTCCTATACGCGAGGAGGAACGTGACCGAGGACACCGAGGCGCGCGTGATCCGTGATGTCGTGAGCGTCAGGCTTCCCGCCGCGAGCGCGTACTTGTCCGTGCTCCGTACGGCGACCGCCGGGTTGGCCGCACGGCTGGACTTCACGCTCGACGAGATCGAGGACCTGCGCATCGCCGTCGACGAGGCCTGCGCCATGCTGCTGAACGAGGCGGTGCCGGGCACCGACTTGACGGCCGAGTTCGAGCTGACCGGGCAGGAGATGCAGGTCAGGGTGGAGGTCGCCACCGTGGGCAGTTCGGCGCCGAAGCGCGATGACTTCGCGTGGATGGTGCTGACGGCCCTGGCCGACGACGTCGACGCGGTGACCGACTCCCCCGACCGCATGGCGATCGTCCTGCGTAAGCGCCGAGGCGCGGCGAGGCCGGCGTGACGGAAAGGACTGGAGCCATGGCCGCCAGCGACCACGCCGTGCCCGACAGGGTGCGCGCCCGCATGCTTTTCGCCGAGTTGGCCGAGCTGGGCCCCGACGAGCCGCGCAGGCAGCGCATCAGGGACGAGCTGGTCGAGCTTCATCTTCCCCTGGTGGAATACCTGGCCCGTCGCTTCCGCAACAGGGGCGAATGGCTCGACGACCTGACCCAGGTCGCCACCATCGGCCTGATCAAGTCGATCGACCGGTTCGACCTGGGGCGCGGGGTGGAGTTCTCCACCTACGCGACCCCGACCATCGTCGGTGAGATCAAGCGTCACTTCCGCGACAAGGGCTGGGCGGTGCGGGTGCCGCGCAGGCTGCAGGAGCTCAAGCTTTCGCTGACGAAGGCGATAAGCGAGCTGTCGCAGCGTGAGGGGCGTGCGCCGACGGTGGCCGAGCTGGCGACGTTCCTGAAGATGACCGAGGAGGAGGTGCTCGAGGGTCTGGAGTCGGCCAACGCCTACTCCACGGTCTCGCTCGACGCCCCCGACTCGGGCGACGACGACGCGCCCGCCGTGTCCGACTCGCTGGGCATCGTGGACGAGTCGCTGGAGGGTGTCGAGTACCGCGAGTCGCTCAAGCCGCTGCTGGAGCGGCTGCCTCCGCGGGAGAAGCGCATCCTGCTGCTGCGGTTCTTCGGCAACATGACGCAGTCGCAGATCGCCACCGAGCTCGGGATCTCCCAGATGCACGTCTCGCGGCTGCTGGCCCGCACGCTCGCGCAGCTGCGTGAGGGCCTGACGGCCGAAGACTAGTCGCCGCCGTGCGATGACGTCGACGGTTGGTCGCCGTACAGTGCCCTGGTGGTGGGTGGCGCGAGCAGCGTGACCAGGCCCGCGATCGCGACGACCAGCAGTGGTATGCCGATCGCGGGCTGGCCCGACTGGATCACCGTGATCGACACGGGGAGCATGAAGATCTGGGTCAGCACGCCGGGCGCTCTGCTCCAGCGTTCGGCTCTGAGCAACCCGCCCCAGGCGACCCAGATCAGCCCGGCGCCGATGAGCAGCCCGAACGCGGCCTCGGCGATGGCCGCGGTGGTCTCGGTCGCCTGGCCCGCGAGGGTGCCGACCGCCGCGTAGAGCCCGAGGCCGAGCGCCACCAGCCCTTCCAGCGCCACGATCGCGGCCGCCACCACCAAGCTCCATGGGCGCATGCGTGTGTTCTTTCCTCTTGTACGGCAAGCGGGGTCAAGGCCACGGCGGTCACCGGTGACCGCCCGTCCTCCACGCTACTCCAGCGGGACTTCGGCCGGCCGCCGTCACATCGGGTTCGTCAGACCGGCCGCCGACCTCCCATCATCCCGCTCCCCTACCGCGGTCCCGCAATCGGCCCGCCACGCCATCCGACAGATAGGTCAGTCATGACCATTTGCCGACAAGACGGACATCGATCGTTGGCTACGCTTGCCGTATGCGCGCGATGCTCCTGGTCAACCCCAAGGCCACGACGACGAACCACCGCACGCGAGACGTGCTCATCCGCGCGCTCAGCGCGGCCGTCGAGCTGACCGTCGAAGAGACCGCCTACCGGGGGCACGCCGCCGCGCTGGCGAGCACCGCGCGCTCCAAGGGCTACGACACCGTCGCGGTGCTCGGCGGCGACGGCACGGTGAACGAGACGGTCAACGGCCTGCTCGCAGGCGAGGGCCACGACCAGGGCGAGCGCCCGTCGCTCCTGGTGATCCCCGGCGGCAGCGCGAACGTCTTCGCCCGCGCGCTCGGCCTGCCGAACGACCCCGTCCAGGCCACCGGCGCGGTGCTGGAGGCGCTGCAGGAGGGCCGTCAACGGTCGGTGGGTTTGGGTCAGGCGCTCTGGGACGACCAGAGCCGGTACTTCACCTTCTGCTCCGGGCTCGGCTACGACGCCGAGGTGGTGCGCGCGGTCGAGGGCCTGCGTGGCGCCGGACGCAAGGCGACCCCCGCACGGTACGTGAACACCGCCCTGCGCCACTACCTGTCCACGGACAAGCGGCATGCCGCGATGACCGTCAAGGGGCCGGGCATCCCGACCGCCGAGGGCGTCTTCATGGCGATCATCTGCAACACCACGCCGTGGACCTACGTCGGCTCACAGGCGGTCTCGCCGACGCCGTGGGCCAGCTTCGACACCGGACTCGATCTTCTGGGGCTCCAGCGGATGGGCTTTCCGTCGATGGCCTCGATCATCCACCAGATCCTCACGGAGCGTGACACCCTTCCCAAGGGCCGGCACCTCGTCCAGCTCCATGACGAGCCCGAGTTCACGATCTCCGCAGACCGCCCCGTCGCCTTCCAGCTCGACGGTGACTACCTCGGAGAGCGCGAGTCGGTGACGTTTCGGTCTATCCCGAACGCGTTACAAGTACTGGTCTAGATGGTTACATACGGTCATTGTGTGATGCATCCGACATCCATATCCACCAAAACTTCGCCCCAAACCTCTTGCATGTACTAAGCGTGGCTGGAAGTCTCATCAGTGACGTCGGAACGTAGGACCTTTAAACCACCCGAGGCTCCTACCGGCGACAGCGCGGACACCCCCGGGTCCAACCCAGGATTCGGGTAAAGGCTCGCGCTAGTTAGTGAAAGTCTTCACAAAGTAGACCGCACGGAGTCGGCTAGCGGCGGCTCCATCTACGAAGGAGTGGACGCATGGACTGGCGCCACCGAGCTGCCTGCCGTGACGTGGACCCTGAGCTGTTCTTCCCGATCGGCAACACGGGCCCGGCCCTGATGCAGATCGAGGAGGCCAAGCAGGTCTGCCGTTCCTGCTCGGCTGTGGACTTGTGCCTGAAGTGGGCCCTCGAATCCGGGCAGGACGCCGGTGTGTGGGGCGGTCTCAGCGAGGACGAGCGTCGCGCCCTCAAGCGCCGCACGGCCCGCGCCCGCGCTCGCGCCACCGCCTGAACGACACCTGAACCTCGTCGTCTCCATGATGCCTGGCGAGTGAGGCTTTCCTGCCAGGCCCGCGGCCCTGAGGGGCTGCGGAACACGAGACTCGGGCCCGCGCTTCGCACGTCGAGCGCGGGCTGAGGTCTTTCCCGGGCCGCTCCCTGCCGCCGAGCGCGCCCCCGGATCCCGGCGGTCCCACTCCTCGGCCACGCCCGAGGGCGAGCCTGAGCGGCCAAGCGGCGAGCGGTCGTCACGAGGCGGGCAGCGGGATCGACAAGGTGACCTCGGTGCCGCCGCCCTGACGCGGTTCGATCGACAGTTTGCCCGACAGCTCCCCCTCCACCAGCGTCCGCACGATCTGCAGGCCGAGGCTGGTCGAGCTGTCCAGGTCGAAGTCCGCCGGAAGCCCGCGCCCGTCGTCCCACACCACGACGTTCAGCCGGTCGCCGCCCGCCTCCACGACCACCTGGAGCTGTCGGGGCCGCCCGTGCTGGAGGGCGTTCTGCAGCAGCTCGGTCAGCGCCATCGCCACCGGCGTCGCGATGAGCGAGGGCAGCACCCCGAAGGTGCCGATCCGGCGCGGCGTCACCGCCGCCTCGGGCGCCGACACCTCACCGGCCATCGCGATGACCCGGTCGGCGATCTCGTCGAAGTCGACGAACTCCTCCGGCGCCATCGACAGCGTCTCGTGAACGATGGCGATCGAGCCGACCCGCCGTACCGCCTCCTCCAGCGCCTCGCGGCCCTCGGGGACCTGGAGGCGGCGCGCCTGCAGCCGCAGCAGCGCGGCGACGGTCTGCAGGTTGTTCTTGACGCGGTGGTGGATCTCGCGGATCGTCGCGTCCTTTGTCATCAGCTCGCGCTCGCGCCGCCGCAGCTCGGTGACGTCGCGGATGAGCACCAGGGCGCCGATACGGCCGCCGCCGACGATCAGCGGGATGGCCCGCAGCTGGACGATCGTGCCGCCGGACTCGACTTCGGTCTCCTTGGCCGCGCGACCGCTCGCCACGATCATCAGGTCTTCGTTGATCGGCTCATCGGAGTAGCAGAGCGTGGCCGTCAGCCTGCCGAGCTCGGCGCCGACCAGGTCGGCGTGCAGGCCGAGCCTGCGGTAGGCCGACAGCGCGTTCGGCGAGGCGTAGGTCACCCTGCCCGCGCGGTCGAGCCGCAGCAGGCCGTCGCCAACGCGGGGCGAGCGCACCAGGATCGGCTCCTCGCCCGAGAACGGGAAACGGCCCTCGGCCACCATCTGGGCCAGGTCGGAGGCGCTCTGCAGGTAGGTGAGCTCCAGCCGCGAGGGGGTGCGGGCCGACGACAGGTTCGTCGAGCGCTGGATCACGCCAAGGAAGCGGCCCTCGCCGCCGGCCATCGCCCGCCGTACCGGAATGGTCTCCTCGCGGACCGGCACGCCCGTGGACCAGTCGGGATCGCCCTCGCGGCAGATGCGCCGCTCGTTCCACGCGGTGTCGATGAGGCCGCGTTCGCCCTTGGCCGAGACGGTGCCGACGATGTCGTCGTGGTAGACGGTGGGCCCGGTGGTCGGGCGCATCTGGGCGATCGCGATCCAGCCGCTGTCGCCCTGCGGCTGGTCGAGCTCGGCCGTACGCGCGCTCCCGCGGTCGAGCAGCGGCGCCCACAGGATGAGATCGGCGAACGACAGGTCGGCCAGCAGTTGCCAGTCGGAGACCAGCGAGTGCAGCCATTCGAGGTCCGCCGCGTCGAGTGCGGTGTGGCGGACGACGAGGTCGCTGAGAGTCGGCACGAGTGCATCATGCGTGGTTTCGGCCACAACAACCAACTCGCCCCGTCCCAAGTGCGGGTACAGCGCTTTTGGGGCATCTCACATTGTGAACAGCATCACACCGCGGAACGCAGGAAAGTGGTCGAGGGCCTTGATCTGGCGTACGAGACCGGAGGCGGTTATCACCGCACGCTCGGCCACGGATATCCTTCACAATCAGCCCGAGCAGCCCATATATGCGCGTGCGACGGCCCAACGGATCCGGGTGCCCGCAAGCCACTCTTGCCTGCGGTTGACCACTCGGGCCAATCTGAGTTCCGATGATCTCGCGGTGATCAGACACGCCCTCACCGCCGTGGCTGGAGTGAAGGTGAGAGCGTGACAGAAGAGTCCCCTCGCGTACCCAAGTACTACGACGTCAAACGGAGTCTGCTGGAGCTCACCAAGAGCCTCACGCCGGGCAGCTCGCTGCCGCCCGAGCGGACGCTCGCCGTGCGCTTCGAGACCTCCCGCACGACCGTCCGCCAGGCGCTGACCGAGCTGGTGGTGGAAGGCCGGCTGGTACGCATCCAGGGGAAGGGCACCTTCGTCGCCCAGCCGAAGGTGGCTCAGGTGCTGCAGCTCACCTCCTACATCGGCGATCTGCGTACGGCGGGCCTCGAGCCCGACACGAAGATCCTCGACATCAGCTACATCACCGCCGACGAGGCGCTGGCCAGGCGACTGGCGATCAACCCGGGCGGCAGGGTGCTGCGCATCCACCGGCTCCGCCTGGCCAACGGCGAGCCCGTCTCCATCGACACCACCCACCTGTCGGCGCGCCGCTTCCCGAGGCTGCGGCGAGAGCTGGAGGTGCACTCCTCGCTGTACGAGACGCTGCACAACGCCTACAACGTACGGTTGACCGACGCGGAGGAGGTCATCGAGACCGTCCTGGCGACGCCGTACGACGCGCAGATGCTGGGCGTCGACGTGGGCCTGCCGATGCTGCTGCTGACCAGGCACGCCTTCGACGCCGACGGCAACCCTGTTGAGTGGGCGCAGTCCCTCTACCGCGGCGACCGCTACAAGTTCGTCACGCGCCTGCGACGGCCCTGAAAGGCAAGGTCCCTCGCCTGACGGCGAGGGGCTGGCCTTCCCCGGGGGCTCCCGCCCCGTCCCGCCCCCGTTGACCACGCGCCCCGGTATCCCGACCGCCCTGCCGAGAGAAACAGAGCTTCAGGTGGGGTGAGGTGGACCTGGAGCGAGGTGAGCACCCTACCGGCGGCGATCAGTGCCAAGGCGATGAGGCCCTGGTGGCCGATGCGCTTGGCTCGGTAAGTGGCGTTCGTGACGTGTTGAAGCTGATGCGAGTAGGCCTGCCGATCAGTCGCTCGCGATATCGATAGCGCACACGGTGAAGCGGCGAGCGCCCGACAACGGGAAGTCAGCGCGTCGAAGTGGAACGGGGTTCGCGGAGCTCAATGCCTTTGGCCGATCTGCTCGATAGGCTGGGATGGAATGTGGTGACCGACAGGAGGTGAGGCGTCGTCATGACCGTCCAGCGACACGACAGTCACCATCCGCGCATCGAGCGGACCTTCACCGCCGTGCGCGCGTCCTTGCCCGCGGCCAACGTGGCTGCGTTCGACGTCGAACTCGAAGCGATCGCCCACGCGGCCGTCGTCGACTTGGCAGCGCTGGATGACTTCTTGTCCGCGTGGTGGCGCATCGCCACGCGCGCGGCCCAGGACCCCGGCGACTGGCAGCGAATGCACGAAGAAGCGCAGGAGATCCAGTCTGGCGCGCGTCCGGCGGGCCCGACCCTGGCCGAGGTCTTGGCTCGGCGCGGAGTCCAGCTGTAGGTGTACACCATCCGCATAGGCAGCGACGTCGCCGAGGCTCAGATCGACGGCCTGGCCCACGCCGAGGTCAATGTCCTGCTGGAGATCTACGAGGTGCTCCGGCTGACCCCGGACAACGGTCGCAAGCTCAGCCCAACCGGCAACATGTACGTCTGGGACTACAAAGGGATCTCGGTAACCTACGTCTTGCTCGACCCGCAAGGCGAGGTCGCCGTGCTCCGTGTGGACCGCTTCCCTGTCTGAATCGCGCGCCACAACCCCACTCGCCCGCATCATGAGGGTCTTGACCTGCCGGAATACGACCGCCAAGCGCATTCGAACGGAAAGTCACGGTGAGCTGCTGAGCTTTGCTCCACTAACAGGCCTTTCGTTCGGACGCGGACGAGTTCTTTGGAACGGAAGACCGGGTCGGCAGCGACGACCCCTGAGAGGTCAACAATGCCTGAGTTACGAGGCGGGCGTACTCCACACCTACCCCTCCATCGATCTGGATCTGATCGACCCGGCACGGCTGCCGATCATCCCGGAGATCACCGCAATCACTCTTGCCGAACTCCACCAGGGCGTCGCCATGGCAAAGGACGCGGGAGCCAGGGCCGCACGTATGGAGAAGTCGGAGGCGGCCGTCACCGACTTTGAATCACTGCCGTTCGACGGTGACGCCGCCGCTCGTTATGGGAACCTGGTAGCCCTCACCGTCGCCGCCAATCGTGACCCTCGTCCCCGCAGAATGGATCTGATGATCGCAGCGGTGGCATCCACCAGAGGCCTGCCGCTTTACACGCGCAACGACACGGACTTCAAGGGGCTCGAAAGCATAGTGACCGTCGTGGCCGTGTGATGGCCGCATGGCCAGGCCGATGGTCGCGACTTGACCAGCCACGGGCGGGCCTCACTGCAACCCCCGCCCGAGTCCCTGCCGCCCAGATGCGGCCTCTGCCCGGACCCGGTACGGCGGTCAGCGAATGCCGCTGTTAACGGTTCTGGCAGGCGGCCTCGGGAAGCCAGCAGACCTTGCGCGCCATCTCCCTGGCGTCCTTCAGCAGCGGCTTGAACTCCGCCATCGGCAGCGAGGGTGTCGGCCACGCCGTCTCGGTGTAGACCATGATCGCCGCGCCCCTGCGCACCGCGACCTGCCTGAGCCCGCCCTCCCAGTACCGGGCTCCCACCCTGATGGCCTCGTCGCCGAGCTTGAGCGGCTTGCTGTAGTAGGTGACCTTCTCGATCTCGCCCTTGCCCCGTGTCGCGCACTTCTTCAACTCTGCCCGCATCGCGTCCATGGCCGCGCGGGCGCCCGCCTCGTTCCGGTAGAGCGCCACCTGCTCGCCTCCGAGGTCGATCTCCTGCTGCCGGTAGACGGTCCTGGCCGCCACGCGTCCCTTCTCGACGCCCCCGCGCCTGTTCCAGTAGCTGTCGTGGCAGGCGTCGACCATGAGCGGCGTCGAGGCCCGGTCGGACACCTCGAAGGTGTCCCAGCCGCTCGACCTGTTCTCCCAGAGCAGGAAGCCCTCCGGCAGCGTGGTGGCCGTGGTTCCCAGCATCATGCTCGCGGCGGTCATGACCGCCGCCCCCGTCGTCATCATCCCCATGCCTGATAGACGCGACGCTGTCGTCCGAAGTTGGCGACAAACAGGTATCAGGCGCGTTACCCACGGGCTCGTGAATGATCGCTAGATTGGGGCGTTGACATCCTGCACACCCGGATCGGGGGTCGCCGCGGCGTGGCCCTGAGCCGCTGTCGACCGGGGGCCTCCGGACATAAGGCCACTGCCGCCCAGGGGCCTTCACGTGAAGGTCGCGTGGCCTTCACGTGAAGGTCGCTGCCGAGCAGGGTGTCTCCCACGTCGAAGACCGCTGCCGAGCAGGGGTCCACGTCGAAGGAGTTGCATGAGCGAGATCGACACCAGCGTGCCGCACTCGGCCAGGATCTGGAACTACTGGCTCGGCGGCAAGGACAACTACGAGGTCGACAGGATCGCCGGTGAGGAGTTCCTGAAGATCTTCCCCGGCATGGCGGCGGGCGCGCGGGCTTCCAGGGCGTTCCTGCAGCGGACGATCACCTGGCTGACGGCCGAGGCAGGCGTCAGGCAGTTCCTCGACATCGGCACGGGGCTGCCGACGGCCGACAACACCCATCAGATCGCCCAGCGGATCGCGCCCGAGGCCAGGGTCGTCTACGTCGACAATGACCCTCTCGTGCTCTCACACGCCCGCGCCCTGCTGACCGGCACCCCCGAGGGCGCCACCGACTACATCGACGCCGACGTGCGCGAGCCGGACGCAATCCTCGCCGTGGCCGCCAAGACGCTCGACTTCGACGCCCCGGTCGCGCTGAACCTGAGCGGCATCATGGGCCACGTGGTCGACGACGAGGAGGCGCTGTCGATCGTCGGCAGGCTGCTCGACGCGCTCGCCCCCGGCAGCTACCTGGCGCTCAACGACGGCACGAACGTGCACAGCTCGGCCAACAGGCAGGCGCACCAGCAGTACAACGAGAGCGGGGCGCTGCCGTACATCCAACGCAGTCCCGAGCAGATCGCCCGGTTCTTCGACGGGCTGGAGCTGGTGGAGCCCGGGCTGGTGTCGGTGTCGAGGTGGCGGCCCGAGGGGATCAACCCACCCGAGGTCGACGGGTACGGCGCCGTCGGCCGCAAGCTCTGACCAGGCATCTGTTTGGAACGGTGACCGGCTGGTAGGTTCCCGGCCATGGAGTCTGCGAAGCACGCTGGCGACGCCGCCGTCGCCGTCGCCAAGGCCTACGGCGTCGAGACCATGTTCACCCTCTCCGGCGGGCACGTCTTCCCTCTTTATGACGGCGCCGTGCACGAGGATCTGCGCATCCTCGACGTCAGACACGAGCAGAGCGCGGTGTTCGCCGCCGAGGCGACGGCGAGGCTGACCAGGCAGCCGGGTCTCGCCGTCCTCACCGCGGGGCCTGGCATCACCAACGGCGTCAGCGGCATCGCCACCGCGCACTTCAACGGCTCGCCTGTCGTGGTCATGGGCGGGCGCGCGCCGCAGTCGAGGTGGGGCAGCGGCGCGTTGCAGGAGATGGACCATCCGCCGCTGCTCGAACCGATCACCAAGCTGTCGTTCACCTCCTCGGCGGCCGACTCGATCGGCCAGGACGTCGAGATGGCCTTCCGCACGGCCATCGCGCCACACCGGGGCCCGGTGTTCGTCGACTTCTTCATGGACCACCTGTTCTCGCCGTCGGAGATGCACCAGGCGCAGACGCAGACGCCGTCCCCGCTGGAGCCCGACCCCGACGCGATCGCCCGCGTGGCGGGGCTGCTGGCCGAGGCCGAGCGTCCGGTGGTCGTGCTGGGCTCCGATGTGTGGATGGACCGCGCGGAGGAGGCGGCCCGCGACTTCGTGGAGGCGTGGCGGCTGCCGGTCATCCCCAACGGCCAGGGCCGCGGCATCCTGCCGGCGGGTCATGAGCTGCTGGTCACCAGGGCTCGCGGCCTCGCCTTCGGCCAGGCCGACCTGGTGATCGTCATCGGCACGCCGCTCGACTTCCGTCTCGGCTACGGCTGGTTCGGCGGCAAGGAGGGGGCGCCACTGGCCCGCGTCGTCCACCTGGCCGACGCGCCCTCGCAGCTGGCCACCCACATGCAGCCCGCCGCCTCCGCCGCGGGCGACCTGTCGCTGGTGTTCTGGAGCCTCGGTACGGCATGCGGCGACGCGGGCGTGAAGCCCTCCCGCTACTCCTCGTGGCTCGACACGCTCTCCCAGGCGGCCGCCGCGGCCATCGCGAGCGACGCCGACCTCCTGGCCGCCTCCTCCGACCCGATCCACCCCATGCGCGTCTACGGCGAGCTGGGCAAGGTGCTGGCCGACGACGCGGTGGTGATCGGCGACGGCGGCGACTTCGTCTCCTACGCGGGCAAGTACGTCGAGCCCCGCCAGCCGGGCAACTGGCTCGACCCCGGGCCCTACGGCTGCCTGGGCACGGGGCTCGGCTACTCCATCGCCGCCCGCCTGGCCCGCCCGTCTTCGCAGGTGGTGCTGCTGCTCGGCGACGGCGCCGCGGGCTTCTCGCTGATGGACGTCGACACTCTGGTCAGGCACAACCTGCCGGTCGTCATGGTGTGCGGCAACAACGGCATGTGGGGGCTGGAAAAGCACCCCATGCAGCTGCTGTACGGCTACGACGTGGCCGCCGAGCTGCGCCCCGAGACGCGCTACGACCAGGTCGTGACCGCGCTCGGCGGCGGTGGCGAGCTGGTCACCAAGCCGTCGGAGATCGGGCCCGCGTTGCGGCGGGCGTTCGATTCCGGCGTGCCGTACCTGGTGAACATCGCCACCGACCCGCAGGTCGCCTACCCCCGCACCACCACGGGAGTCTGAGCGGCTACGACTTGGGCTTGGCGGTGCCCGTCGGGGTGTGCGTGGTGCTGGGGGTAGGGGTCGGTGACGGCGACGGGCTGGGCGACTTGCCGGGCGGGCACTGGTCGCTCACCGTCGACACCGTCACCGACCTGCCCTTGGCCAGAGGCATGCCCGGCTTCGGGGTCTGCGAGGCGACCTTCTGGCAGCTGTCGGGTTCCATCACCATGACTGCCTTGACGCGGATCTTGTAGCCCGACTTCGCCAGCTCGGCCTTCGCCTCGTCCACCAGCAGGTCCAGGACACTCGGCACGACCTGCTTCGTCTGATGGGACGTCGTGGGCGTGGGCGTCTGGCTGGGCTTGTCGACCTCGGCCTCCTTCGTCGTCGGCGGCGTCGAAGGCGGCCTGGTGGTCCTCTCCTGCGTCGGCTCTGGCTCCTCGGTGGGCTCGGTCGGCTTCGGCTTGGGCGGCTTGGCCGTCTTGCCCGGGGTGGTCTTGGTGTCGTCGGCGACCGGCGAGGTGGCGACGTCCGTCGGCCCCTTCGGGCCGTCCATGCCGGTGAGCGCGACGGCGCCGGCGCCGATGCCCAGCACCGCCACCGTGGCGATGCCCGCCACCAGCACGCCCCTGCCGCCGCCCGACTTGGCGGCCCTGCGGGCCCCCCGGCGCGAGCCCTGGGTGGCCACCGTGGACTGGTCGGGCGACTGGATCGCTCCCGTGGCGGGCGACGGCGTGGCCGCCACGGCTCCCGCCATGACCGGCAGATCGGTGAGCGAGGGCGGCGAACCCGCAGAGTGGGGCGACTGCGCGGCCTGCCTGGCCGCCGCCGCCATGGCCGCGGCGCTGGCGTGGCGTCGCGCGGGGTCCTTGGAAAGGGCCCGCTCCACCACCGCCCGCACCGCGGGCGGGATCTCGGCGGGCAGCGGCGGCGGCGCCTCCCTGATGTGCTTGAGCGCGATCGTGACGGGGCTGTCACCGTCGAAGGGGCGCACGCCCACCAGGCACTCGTAGGCCACCACGCCGAGCGCGTAGATGTCGACGGCGGGCGTGACCGGCGCGCCCTCGGCCTGCTCGGGCGCGCAGTAGGCAGCGGTGCCGAGCACCATGCCCGCGTCGGTGAGCCGGTTGGCCACGTCCTGGCGGGCGATGCCGAAGTCGGTGAGGACCAGCGTGCCGTCGCGCTGCACCAACAGGTTGCCCGGCTTGACGTCGCGGTGCACGATGCCCTGGTCGTGTACGGCCTGCAGCGCCGAGGCCGCCTGGGCGATGAGCTCCATGGCGGGTTCGGGTGCGATGCGCCCCAGGCGCTGCAGTAAGCGGTCGAGCGGCTCGCCGTCGACGAACTTCATCACCAGGTAGACGGTCGCCCCCGCGCCCGCCACCTGGTGAACCCCGTAGTCGTAGACGTCGACCACCCCGGGATGGTTGACCGTCGCCATCGCCCTCGCCTCGCCCTGGAAGCGAGCGACGAAACCCGGGTCGTCCGTGCGGCCCGGAAGCAGCACCTTGACGGCGACGGTGCGGGCGAGGACGATGTCCTCGCCACGCCACACCTCGCCCATGCCGCCGGCGCCGATGCGGGTGTCGAGGCGATATCGCCCCGCCAGCGTCGTCCCTTGGGCCACCATGTCTCCCCCGTTACCCCCTGTCGTCTGGAACCTCTCCCACCCCAGGGTTCTCCAACAAAGCGGATTTGTATCGCGGCGAGGTAACGCAGAGGTCACGGAATTCTGAGAAGTGTACGGCTTGCGCCATTCCGTCACCACACAATTGGCGCAAGCCGTACAAACCCTATCTTGATGCCTCGGACTGATTCCTGTCTGTCCGGTACCCGAGACGTGATCTCAGTAGGCTGGCCGTATGACGCTCGCCCCAGGTCTCCGCTCGTCGCTGCTCATCATGGTCGAGAGGGAGGACCTCGCCACCAAGATCGGTAGCGGTGACGTGCCCGTGCTGGCGACGCCCCGGCTGCTCGCGCTGGCGGAGATGGCGACCGTACAGGCCGTCAGAGACCACCTCGGGGCGGGCGAGACCTCCGTCGGCACCAAGGTGGAGCTCGACCACCTGGCCGCCAGCCCCGTCGGCGCGCACGTCGAGATCAGCGCCGAGCTGACCGCGGTGGACGGCCGGCGCCTGGTGTTCGGCTTCACCGCCCGCGATCGCACCACGCTGGTGGGCAAGGGCACGATCGAGCGGGTGGTCGTCGACAGGGAGAAGTTCCTCGGGCGGCTCGCCCCCACGGACACCGTCTAGCTGATGACGGCGATCAGGTCGCCTTCCTGCACCACGTCGCCCTCGGCCACCTTCAGCGCGACCACACCGTCGTCCTCGGCCAGCACCGGGATCTCCATCTTCATGGATTCGAGGATCACGAGCGTGTCGCCCTCCTCGACGGTGTCACCCTCGGCGACGACGACCTTCCACACGTTCGCCACCATTTCGGCGTGTACCTCAGCCACGGAAACTCCCCTCTTTCACTACTTCAACTGTGTCACGGTCACTTGGCGCGCATGCGGCCGACCAGGCCTGTGTCGTAGTCGCCGCTGACGAACTCGGCGTGGTCGAGCAGCTCGGCGCAGAACGGCAGGTTGTTCTTCGGCCCTTCGACCTTGAACGCCGCCACCGCCTGCCTGCCCTTCTCCATCGCCTCGGCCCGGGTCGCGCCGTACACGCAGAGCTTGGCCATCAGCGGGTCGTAGAACGGGGTGACCGTGGTGCCGGCAGCGTAGCCGGAGTCGACGCGGATGCCGGGGCCCGACGGCTCCTCCCACACGGTGATGGCGCCGGGGCCGGGGAAGAAGCGCTTGGGGTCCTCCGCGTAGACGCGGAACTCGATCGCGTGGCCGTTGACGTCGGGCGTGACCGAGGGGCTCTCGCCCGCGGCGACCCTGAGCTGCAGCTCGACCAGGTCGAGGCCGGTGACGAGCTCGGTGACCGGGTGCTCCACCTGGAGCCTGGTGTTCATCTCCAGGAACACGAAGTCCTGCTCGTCGGCGTCGACGAGGCACTCGACGGTGCCCGCGCCCAGGTAGGAGACCGCCTCGCCGGCCCTGACCGCGGCCTTCAGCATGCGCTCGCGCAGCTCGGGGGTGATGCCGGGCGAGGGCGACTCCTCCACGACCTTCTGGTGGCGGCGCTGCACGGAGCAGTCGCGCTCGCCGAGCGCCACCACGGTGCCGTCGGGCAGGCCGAGGATCTGCACCTCGACGTGGCGGGCGCGGGCGATGTAGCGCTCGAGGAGGATCGCGGGGCCCTCGTCGCCCGAGGAGAAGCGCGCGGCGGCCCTGGAGGCCTGCTCGAACGCCTTGGCCAGGCCGTCGGCGTCGTCGGCGACGCTCATGCCGATGCCGCCGCCGCCGCCCGCGGTCTTCACCATGACCGGGTAGCCGATCCGCTCGGCCTGCACCAGCGCCTGGTCGAGGTCCGTGACCGGCTCGCGGGTGCCGGTCGCAACCGGAACGCCCGCCTCCTCCATGAGGTTGCGGGCGTTGATCTTGTCACCCATCCGCTCGATGGCCTCGGGAGCGGGACCGATCCAGATCAGCCCCGCCTCGACCACGGCCCTGGCGAACGCGGCGTTCTCGGCGAGGAACCCGTAACCGGGGTGGATGGCCTGCGCGCCGGTCGCCCGCGCGGCCTCCAGCACCTTGTCGATGTCGAGGTAGCTCTGCGCGGGGTTGGCGGGGCCCAGCAGCACGGCCTCGTCGGCCTCGTGAACGAAGGGCAGGTCCGCGTCGGCCTCCGAGTGGACCGCGACGGCGCGCAGACCCAGCCGCTGGACGGTGCGGATGATCCGCCTCGCGATCTCACCGCGGTTGGCGATCAGGACGGTTCCGAGCGTCTCATTAAGCACGACGCCCACCTTACGGCCGGCGCCAGCTCGATCCCTTTCCCCCGAAACCACCGATCCGGCGAGCGCGTCTTGTAGGAAGCCCACAAAAGTGAGCCGGACGAAACGCGCTAGGTGCGCGTCGGGCTTAGAGCCGGTGCACAGGCGCGAGGCGGTCGACCACGCGGGCCATCGCCTCGATCACGGCGGGGTCGTACTCGCCGCCCATGCCGAGCCTGAGCCGCTCCAGCGCCGCTCCCGCGCGGTCGCGGTCGGTCGAGCCGCCGACCAGGTCGTCGTAGGCGTTGGCGGCCTTGATGATGCGGCTGGACAGCGGCGGATCCTCGGCCATCGAGTCGCACTGCCGCCTGACCAGGTCGGCCACCCGGTCGAGCACGCCGGTCTGCCTGATCACCTCGGCGCCCAGCTCGGCGATGCGCCTGGCCTGCTCGGGATCGGTGAGCACGGTCGCCCCGCCGGGGATGGGGTCGCGCAGGGACAGCTGCCCGATGTCGTGCATCAGCGCCGCGTACTCCAGCTCCAGCAGCTCGGGCTCGGCCATGCCCAGCTCTCTGCCGATCGCCACCGACAGCCTGCTCACCCTGCGCGAGTGGCCAGGCTCGACGTAGCCGCCGACCTCGGTCACCCTCGACAGCGCCCGCACGGTCTGCAGGTAGGTGGCCCTGATGCCCGCGTACTTGCGGAAGGCCACCTGGGTGACCAGCAGGGGCGCGGCGAACACCAGCAGTGCCACCAGGTCCATGCTGTGGCAGGCCAGGGCGAGCAGCACCCCTGAGGCGGCCACGGCGGCGCCCAGCGGGAAGGCCATCCTGAGCTCGTCTCTGATGGCGACCTTGAACGCGGTGCGCACCTGCTCGGCCCTGAGCATGGCCGCGATCAGCACGTCGGCCAGCAGGGTGAGCGCGATCAGCACCACCATCACGATGAGCGCCGGCCACCAGGTCTCGGTCGGCTCCTGGGTGAGGGTGTAGAGGGTGCCGGCCAGCGGCCTGAAGGCGAAGGCGAGCAGCGCGCCGGTGAGCAGGCGCCTGGCCATCGCGTCGAGCCTGGGCGGTCGGCCCACCGCCAGATGCGGCAGCGCCCCGGCGATCATCCCGACCGCGATGACCGCGACCACCTGCAGGGCGGTGTGGTCGAGCGGGACGTTGCTGAGGTCGAGCAGCAGCGTGTAGCCGAGGGCGGCGGCCGCGCCGATGGGCGCCACCTCCCTGTTGCCCGGCATCGTCAGCCTGGCCAGCTCGCCGATGGCGATCAGCGCGCCGAACCCGACGGCGATGTCGGGCCGCACCAGACCGACGGCGGCGGTGTGCGCCACCCCCGCGACGGCCACCAGCCCCGCGGCGGCGATCAGCAGCAACTGCCCGGAGTCGAGCCCCTGGAAGACCCGATTCGCCATCACGGCCCGCCCACCACTTCGATCGGCATGGTCGGGTCGTCGTGGTCCTTGGTGGTCGTCTCCCTCACGTCGGACGGCGGCGGCGACACCGTGCGCGGCGGCTGCCACGGCTCGCGCTCCAGCGCCCGCACGAACGCCGCCACCATCTCGGGGTCGAACTGCGTGCCCGCGCCCTTGCGCAGCTCGGCCACCGCCACCTCGACCGGCCGCGCCCCCCGGTAGGACCGGTCGGACGTCATCGAGTCGAACGCGTCGGCCACCGCGATGATCCTCGCGAACTCGGGGATCTCGGCGCCCGCGAGCCCCATCGGATAGCCACGGCCGTCGTGCCGCTCATGGTGGTGCATGATCCCCGCGAACGCCTCGTCGAGGAAGTCGATCCCGCGCACGATCTCCAGCCCCCGCATCGGGTGCAGCTGGATCGCCGCGAACTCCTCCTCGGTCAGCGGCCCGTCCTTCTGCAGCACCTTCGTCGGCACGCCCAGCTTGCCCACGTCGTGGAGCATGCCCGCGTAGCGGATGGCGCGCAGCCGCTCCACCCCCATCCCGATCTCCTGCGCGATCATCGTGGAGGCCAGCGACACGCGCGTGCAGTGGCCGCGGGTGTAGTAGTCCTTGGTCTCGACGGCCTGGCACAGCGCCGCGATCGTCGCGTCGTAGGAGCGCTGCTGGGCGTGGTACTGCCCGAAGGCCCAGCGGGCGACGAAGAGCGGCAGCAGCACCAGCACGGCCGAGATCGACGCCACCGTGGCCCACAGGCCCGCCACGAGCAGCCCGAAGGTGGCGTAGCCGAAGTAGGACAGCAGGAACTGGGTCATGCCGCTGACCGGCAGCTCCTCGGCCCGCACCTGGGTCGCCAGCCACACCATGGTCAGCGTCAGCACGATGTTGAGCGGGACGAACAAAGCGGCGGCCACCGCGTAGGGCCCGATCAACGCCTCGAAGGCGTTGACCGTGGGGACCTTCGCCACGCCGCCGAAGAACAGGTAGGCCTGCCCGGACACGTAGCCGCAGATCGCGAACTGCGCCCCGTTGAACAGCCGCTTCACCAGCGGCAGGCCGGGCCGTACGCTCAGCACGGCGGTCAGCCCCACCAGCGCCGCACCCTCCGGCCCGACCAGCACCACCGCGGCCAGCGCGGCGGAGAAGCTGACCGACACCGCGAACTGTTCGACGTTGAGCAGCGTCGGCATCGACTCGCACACCAGGAAGAGCAACGCGAGCACGAGCAGCGTGCCGGGCTCGCCCGACCGGAAGAGGTGTCCGGCGAGCAGGCTGTGCCCGACCAGGGCGGCCGCCGCCCCGATGACGACGACCAGGTAGACCTTCGCAGGCCATGGCAGTCCACGCATTGCGGCCCCCCAGGGCGATCAGGTCCAGGAGACACCCGGAGGTGCGGCGTCACCGCCACAGACCAGGGAAATCGCCGGGGCGACCAGAGCTCTCAACGTGCGCATGTGGCCCACGCTACAGAAGTCGCCCAGGGTCAGTAAGCCGACTCGTGAATCGCAAGCAAAGCGTAATCAAGCAACTACCTGCGGCGACCCAGCGCCCACTCCACCGTCGCCTTCAGCCCCGTCGACAGCTCGGTGCGCGGCTGCCAGCCCAGCCCCTCGAAGGCGGGCAGCGGATCGACGGCCATCGCGGGCAGGTCGCCGAGGCGGGCGGGGGCGAAACCCGGCCGGTCGGGCGCGCCCGCGGCGGCGGCGACGAGCGTGTGGAGGTGGCGGTCGGTGGTCTGGAGGCCGGTGCCGAGGTTGAAGCGCCTGCCGCCGCCCGTCGTGCCGCAGGCCCTGACGAAGCCGTCGACGACGTCCTCGACGTAGACGTAGTCGCGGGTCTGGTCGCCGTCGCCGTACAGCAGGGTCGGCGTGCCGGACAGCAGCGCGTCGGTGAAGATGGCCACGACGCCCGCCTCGCCGTCGGGCGACTGGCGCGGGCCGTAGACGTTGGACAGCACCAGCGTGGTGTAGTCGATGCCGTGCAGCGCTCTGAAGGCGGCCAGGTAGGTCTCGGCGCTGAGCTTGCTGGCCGCGTACGGCGAGCGCGGATCGGTGGCCGCGTCGCGGGAAACGGGGATGACGTGCGGCCTGCCGTACACCGCGACGGAGGAGGCGAAGACCACCTTGCGCGTGCCGCCGCGGTGGGCGGCGGTGAGCACGCGGGCGGTGCCCTCGACGTTGACGCGGGCGTCGTGCACGGGGTCGGCAACGCTGGCCCGCACGCTGATCTGGGCGGCCAGATGGCAGATGACCTCAGGCCGCCACGCGGCGGCCAGGTCGGCCAGCGCGGGGTCGAGGATGTCGAGGACGTGCAGGTGCGCGCCCTCGTTGACGTTGGCCTCGTGCCCCGACGACAGGTCGTCGACGACCGCGACCTCGTGCCCTTCCTTCAGGAGGGCGTCGACGAGGTTGGATCCGATGAACCCGGCGCCGCCGGTGACCATGACGCGCATGCGCGCCATGCTAGTCGGCCAGCTCCGCGCGCACCCGGGCGATGCGGTCGAGAACCTTCGAGCGCAGGTCGTCGGGGACGGGGTCGCAGCCGCAGTGTTTGGCGACCAGCGCCTTGACCGCCTTGTCGAGGTCGTACTCCTGCAGGCAGGGGCTGCACTCGTCGAGGTGGACCGTTATGTCGAAGGTCTCGCCCTCGGCCAGCTCGCCGTCGAGGTAGGCGTAGACCTTGTCGAGCACCTCGCGACAGTCTTTGTCGTGCGGTTCGCCACAGCTCATCGGGATCCCTCCGCCGGGACCAGGCCGCGCTCGCGGGCGTAGTCTTCGAGATGCGTCCGCAGCTGCCTGCGGCCGCGGTGGAGTCGCGACATCACCGTGCCGATGGGGGTGCCCATGATGTCGGCGATCTCCTTGTACGGGAAGCCCTCCACGTCGGCCAGGTAGACCGCGATCCTGAACTCCTCGGGAAGCGCGGCGAGCGCCTCCTTGATGTCGCCGTCGGGCAGGTGCTCCAGCGCCTCCACCTCGGCCGACTTCAGCCCGCTCGAAGTGTGGGACTCGGCGCGCGCCAGCTGCCAGTCCTCGATCTCCTCGGTGCCCGACTGCTTCGGCTCCCGCTGCTTCTTGCGGTAGCTGTTGATGAAGGTGTTGGTCAGGATCCGGTAGAGCCAGGCCTTGAGGTTGGTGCCTTCCTGGAACTGGTGGAAGGACGCGAACGCCTTGGCGAAGGTCTCCTGGAGCAGGTCCTCCGCATCGGCCGGGTTGCGGGTCATCCGAAGCGCGGCGGAGTAGAGCTGGTCGAGGTATGGCATGACATCGCGCTCGAACCGCTCGCTGCGCTTCTCCAGAGTCTCCGTGCCTGTCGCGGGCACCGGACCCACCCCCCTAAGATCGCCGGTGGCCTGCTGTGGCGGAACACCGTACTTCAGGGAGGATACCCGCTCGTCAACGACCGGCAGGCCACCGGGGACGGGTTCGAGCAATGTGAGCATGTTCGTCTGCAACACGCCCGCGCGCGCGTCTGTTCCCACAAGATGAGAGGTGACGAACGACCCGGTACGGGGAAAAACTAACGTACCTTTTCCGGAACACAGGAGACGCGTGTGCTGCCCATTCCGGCCGAGGAACTGAACGGCTCAGGCACGCTCGGGCCGTACTGGACGTTCTATCGTGCAGTCGTCGCCGAGCAGCTGAATCGCTGGCTTCCCGGTCGTCCCTCCACCATTCTCGACCTGTCCGGCGGCCGGGGTCGCTGGTCGGCCCATGCCGCGAAGGCGGGCCACAAGGTGATCGAGGTCGTCGACTTCCGCCGTGCGCTGGAGGGGCAGCAACAGCTGCGCGATGCCGACCGGGTGCGCCAGGTCCGCGCCGACGACCTGGGGTTCCTGCCAGACGGCAGCGTCGACGCGGTCGTGGCCGAGGAGCGGGCGCTGTCCATCGAGCTGATGGCCGAGTCGGCGATCGAGGACGTGGTCCGCGTGCTGCGCCCCGGCGGGCGCGCGCTGGTGTGCGTCGACTCCCTGGTGCTCGGCATGGCGATACTGGCCGAGCAGAACTACTGGGCCCACCTGCGCCAGACCGGCGAGGTCATGCTGGTGCCGTGGCCCGACGGCAGCATCACCCGCTGCTTCAGCAGCGGCCAGTTGCGCGAGCTGCTCACCGGCGCGGGCCTCGAGGTCGAGTGGGTACGGCCGCGCACCGTGCTGTCGCCCTCCACCGTCGACCACGTGCTGGCCACCGACACCAGGGCGCTGGCCTGGCTGGTGCGCACGGAGCTCGACGCCCATCCCGACGACGACGACACGGTGGGCATCCACCTGGTGGCCAGCGCGCTCAAGAAGTGAGCTCAGCGCCTTCGCTCCTGCTTGGCCTGGCACTGGACGCATCTGGCGGCCTCGGGGCGGGCCTCCAGCCGTCCTTCGGGCACCGGCCTGCCGCAGTCGACGCAGTCGCCGTACGTACCCTCGTCGAGCCGGGTGAGCGCGGCCACGATCACGCCCCGATGCGCGGTCGCGACGGTCAGCATGGCCTGGGCCCGGTCGGTGTCGGTCAGGTCGGAGCCCGCGTCGGCCGCCGAGCGGTCCGCCACGGCCACCGGGTCTCCACGCAGCACGCCGATCGACCTGTCGAGCTCGGCGAGCATGCTCTCCAGTCGCTGACGAACGGTCGTGTCGTCCACGGTCCGCACCTCCGGGTAGGCGGGGGCAGCCGAAAGCGGAACTCCCCGGAGGTCCCGCCCGGTGCGTTCGGGGGGGTGAATGTGCGGTGACTCCGAGTGAACGGATGCATCGCTTTCCTGACCGGATGCCCACTTAGCGTGCTTCTTACACCGCCCGCCTAGAAAAGTGCGCTTTCTTCCTCCGGTTGTTGCGGCTCGATCAGGTGCGGGCCGTTGTTGCGGACGCTGTTGACGTCGGTGGAGACGGGGTAAGCGACCAGCCGTCCCGAGTCGGCGGGAACCAGCAGCCTGGAGGCCTGCTCGGTGTCGGTGAGCTTCGGGTCGAGCCACTCGGCCCAGCGCTCCCGCTCGATCATCATCGGCATCCTGTCGTGGATGTGCCCGAGGGCGTCCTCGGCTTGCGTGGTGATCACCGTGCAGGTCACCAGCCACTTCAGCGGGTCGTCGTCGGCTCTGGTCGGGTCTTTCCAGAACTCGTACAGCCCGGCCATCGCGAGCACGCCGTCGTCCTCGGGGTGGATGTAGAAGGGCTGCTTCTTCTTCTTTTCGCCCTCTACTGGCATCCACTCGAAATAGCCATCGGCCGGCAGTAGGCACCTGCGCGAGGCGAACGCCCGCTTGAAGGCCGGCTTCTCGGCGACCGTCTCCAGCCTCGCGTTGATCATGCGGGAGCCGATGGACGGGTCCTTCGCCCACACCGGCACCAGCCCCCACCGCAGGACGCGCAGCTGCCTGACCGCCCGTTGGGCGTCCTGCGGCACCCTGCTCAGCACCGCGTAGACCTGCTTGGTCGGCGCCACGTTGTAGTCGGGCGCCAGCTCCTGGTCAGGCGAGGCGTCCTGCTCGACCTGGAACTCCTCCAGGAGCTCATGCTTCTTGCGCGCTGAGGCGTATCTGCCGCACATGACTCCACCCTGCCACGTGCCGGTGATCATGTGCTACGGCCGACCCGCGAGCGCCCGATAGGCTTGTCGCATGCCCGCTCCGCTCTGGCCAGCTCCGACGGCGTCCGCTCCGGTCTCCGCCACCGTCCCTCTGCCCGGCTCCAAGTCCGTGACCAACAGGGCGCTGCTGCTCGCCGCGCTCGCCGACGGCCCCGGCACCGTACGGCAGGCGCTGCGCAGCCGCGACGCCGACCTCATGGCCGCCGCCATGCGCGCGCTCGGCACCGGGTTGACTCCGTCCAACGAGAGCGCCTCAGGCGTCGACTGGCAGGTCACGCCGGGTCAGGTGCGCGGCGGCGCCCGCATTGACGTGGGCCTGGCCGGCACCGTGATGCGCTTCGTGCCGCCCATGGCGGCGTTGGCCGACGGCGAGGTCTTCTTCGACGGCGACCCCCACGCCCGCAAGCGTCCGATGGGCCAGATCCTCGGCGCCCTGCGCGCGCTCGGCGCCGAGGTCGACAACGACGCGCTGCCGTTCACGATCAGGGGGCCGATCACCGGCGGCGAGGTCACGATCGATGCCTCGGCCTCCTCGCAGCTCATCTCCGGTCTGCTGCTGACGGCCCCCAGGTTCGAGAAGGGCGTCACGATCCGCCACGAGGGCGCGCCGGTGCCGTCGATGCCGCACATCGAGATGACCGTCCAGATGCTGCGCGCCGCGGGGGTGCGGGTCGACGACGGCGAGCCCGACGTGTGGTGCGTCGAGCCCGGCCCGATCGCGGCCATGGACCTGGTCGTCGAGCCCGACCTGTCCAACGCCGCGCCGTTCCTGGCGGCCGCGCTCATCACCGGCGGCACGGTGACCATCCCCGGCTGGCCGTCCGCCACGACCCAGCCTGGCGACGAGCTGCGCCCGCTGCTGAGCGCGATGGGCGCTGCCGTGTCCACGACCGGCGAAGGGCTCACGGTCACCGGCTCGGGCGAGATCGCGGGCATCGACGCCGACCTCCACGAGGTGGGCGAGCTCACCCCGACGATCGCCGCCCTGGCCGCCCTGGCCACCTCGCCCAGCACGCTGAGGGGCATCGCCCACCTGCGGGGGCACGAGACCGACCGGCTCGCCGCCCTCGTCACCGAGATCAACAGGCTGGGCGGCGACGCGGAGGAGACGGCCGACGGCCTGATCGTCCGCCCGGTGAAGCTCCACGGCGGCGTCTTCCACAGCTACGCCGACCACCGCATGGCCACCGCGGGCGCCGTCATCGGGCTCGCGGTCCCCGGCGTCGAGGTGGAGGACATCGCGACGACGGGTAAGACTCTTCCCGAGTTCGCCCGGATGTGGGCGGAGATGCTGGGGAGTGGGCAGTCGTGACCGGCTTCTCGCGGCAAGGAGCGGACCGCTGAGAAGGCGGGAGTACGACGAGGACGACGTCAGGGTCAGGCCGGGCAAGGGCTCGCGGCCGCGGACCAGGATCCGTCCTGCCCACGAGGACGCCGTCGAAGGCTTCGTGGTCGCGGTCGACAGGGGCCGCTACACCTGCCTGGTCGAGACCGAGGGCCGCAGGAAGAAGGACCGCCGGCGCCGCACGGTCACCGCGATGAAGGCCCGCGAGCTGGGCCGCAAGGGCATCGTCGTCGGCGACAGGGTGGCGCTCGTCGGCGACGTCTCCGGCGACGCCGACACCCTGGCCAGGGTGGTCAGGGTCGAGCCGCGCACGTCGATGCTGCGGCGCAGCGCCGACGACACCGACGACACCGACGGCATCGAGCGCCCGATCGTCGCCAACGCCGAGCAGCTGGTCATCGTCACGGCCCTGGCCGACCCGCCGCCGCGGCCCAGGATGATCGACCGGATCCTGGTCGCCGCCTTCGACGCCGAGATCGAGCCGCTGCTGTGCCTGACCAAGTCCGACCTGGCGCCGCCGGCCGAGCTGGTCGCGCAGTACGAGCCGCTCGGCGTGCCCTACGTCGTCGTCCAGAAGGGCGGCGACCTCGACGCGCTGCGCGACCGGCTGACCGGCCACATCAGCGTGCTCGTCGGCCATTCGGGCGTCGGCAAGTCCACGCTGGTCAACGCGCTGGTCCCCGATGCCAACCGGGCCGTCTCCCACGTCAACGCGATCACCGGGCGCGGGCGCCACACCTCCAGCTCGGCGGTCGCGCTGGAGCTGCCCGAGGGCGGCTGGATCATCGACACGCCCGGCGTGCGCAGTTTCGGGCTGGCCCACGTGTCGGTCGAGACCGTCCTGGCCGGTTTCCCCGATCTGGTGGAGGGCACGGTCGAGTGCCCCAAGGGCTGCACCCATCTGGCCGACGGCTGCGCGCTCGACGCGTGGGTGGCCGCCGGGCACGCCGACCCCGCCAGGCTCGAGTCGCTGCGGCGGTTGCTGGCCAGCCGCGAGGGCGCGCCCGACACCGACGACTGAGCCTGTACGGCCGGCCGTGTCCGTTACGGCGGCGTCCGTTACGACGGCGCGGTCGCGCGCTCGGTGAGCGTATCCCTGGACGGGCGCCGGCCGGTGACCACCTTGGCGCCCTCCCGTGCCTGCCGTACAGACGGGAGAGCGGGCGGGGCCGCGCTCAGCGGTTGGGGCTGCGTCGGGTGGGGCCGCGATCAGCGGTTGGGGCGCAGGGTCCAGGTGACGGTCAGCTCCGCGACCGGAGTGCCCTCGGCGTTGCGGATCTCCACCTCCACGTCGAACTCGGGCCGCTCGCCCGCGTCGAGCCGTGCGACGACCTCCTGGCGGGAGGCCAGCAGCCGCGCCTCGGCCACCACCTCCCCCACCGCCACCTTCCGGTACCGGATCGTGGCGGTCGTCGGCAGCGGCACCGCGCGCGAGAGCTGGTCGCCGAACGCCGACAGCGTCGCCGCGCCCGAGGCCGTCTCGGCGAGCGTGAACAGCGTCCCCGCGTGCGGGCCGCCGACGTGGTTGTGCAGTTCGGGGCGGTCGAGCAGGCGGCAGATCGCCGTCCCGTCCTCCACCTTGTCGAAGGAGATGCCGAGGAAGCGGGTGAACGGCACCGTCTGCAGCATGAACTCGCCGAGGTCGAATGACATGCCGCCATGCTACTGGTGAGTAACTCTCAATTGGGATATGACCGCTCTCATGGCAGCGGCCTCCGACGCGATAGCGTGGCTTCTCGTGACGGGTTACAGCGACGATCTGCGTCTCGCGCATGTCATGGCGGACGCCGCCGACGACCTGACCATGCGCCGGTTCAAGGCGGTCGACCTCAAGGTCGAGACCAAGCCCGACCTCACCCCGGTCAGCGACGCCGACAGGGCGGTCGAGGAGGCGATCAGGGGCACGCTGCGCAGGGCCAGGCCCCGTGACGCGATCGTGGGCGAGGAGTTCGGCAAGACTGGCTACGGCGCGCGCTCGTGGATCATCGACCCGATCGACGGCACCAAGAACTACGTGCGCGGAGTTCCCGTCTGGGCGACGCTGATCGCGCTCATGGACCACGCCGAGGTCGTGGTCGGCCTGGTGTCCGCGCCCGCGCTCGGCCGCCGCTGGTGGGCGGCGCGCGACGGCGGCGCGTGGAGCGGCAAGAGCCTGACCAAGGCCTCACGCATGCGGGTCTCGTCGGTGAGCAAGCTGGAGGACGCCTCCTTCTCCTACTCCGACATCGAGGAATGGGAGAAGGCCGGACGGCTGGAGCCGTTCCTCGACCTGGGCCGCGGATGCTGGCGGACCCGAGCCTACGGCGACTTCTGGTCCCACATGATGGTCGCCGAGGGGTCGGCCGACCTGTCGGCCGAGCCCGACCTGTCCCCCTGGGACATCGCCGCGCTGACGGTGATCGTCGAGGAGGCCGGCGGCCGGTGGACGGGGCTCGACGGCGGCAAGGGCCTGGAGTCCGGCGGGCTGGTCTGCACCAACGGCGTGCTCCACGACGAGGTCCTCAGCCGCCTGGCCGCCCGCTAGCTCTAGAGCGCCAGGTCGCTTTCGCGGTGGCCGCCGTGCGCCGCCGGGTCGATGAGCACGGCGCGGCCGGCTCGTTCGGCATCGGCAGCTCGGCGATGAACCCCGGCCACGGAGCGCCGAAGGCGTCCGCCCCCAGCAGGTGGGTCCGGGCGAGCTCGTGTCGAGCGTCCCCCTGCGCAGCCGCCAGGCGTGCGAGGAGCCGAGATCCTCAGTCCAGACGATCGGCAAGGTAGGTCGCCAGCCCCTCGGCAGCCGCTTTCACCTGCCCGAGCACGATCTCGAAGCCGTCGTGCCCGCCATAGTAGGGGTCGGGCACCTCGGCCCCGTCGGGCGCGTCAGGGTCGAACGAGCGGAACAGGCGGACGTCGGTGCCCTCGGGTACGACGCGGCGCAACGCCCTGAGGTTCTCCCTGTCCATGGCCAGGACCAGGTCATAGCGGTCGAAGTCGAACTGCCTGGCGCGGTGCGGCGACCCGTCGTACCCGTGCTGGGCCAGCACCTCGGCGGCGCGCTCGTCCATGGGGCCGCCGACGTGCCAGCCGCCGGTCCCCGCGCTGTCCAGCACCACCTTTCCGCCCAGCCCGTGCTGGTCGAGCGTGCGTCTGACCACCACCTCCGCCATCGGCGAGCGGCAGATATTGCCCATACACACCAGAGACACGCGATACGTCATGCATCCCATCATGATGCTGACCTGGCTCGTTCACCGAACGTTCACCCCGATTCGGGGGTCGAGTCACCTTGGCTGCCTAACGTCTGAGTCGACTAAGGACCAAGTGGGAGGAAACCCAACCGTGAAGTATGCAGGCCGGCTCGCCGCCGTCGCCGTCGTCGGCGCGCTCTCGCTCGCTGCGTGCGGCACCGACAACAACACTGGTGCCCCCGCCGGCACCGCGTCCGCGTCCGCCGCCGCCCAGGGCAACGACAACGCCCTCAGCGGCACGATCAACGCGGCTGGGTCCTCGGCTCAGGCCAACGCGATCGACCAGTGGAAGAAGGACTTCCAGGCGAAGAACCCGAACGTCAACCTGAACTACCAGCCCAGCGGTTCCGGCGCCGGTGTCCAGGCGTTCATCCAGGGCACGATCTCCTTCGCCGGCTCCGACTCGGCGCTGAAGGACGACAAGGGCGAGCCCGCCCAGGCCGACGCGCGCTGCAAGACCGGCAAGGCCATCAACCTGCCGATGGTCACCGGCCCGGTCGCCGTGGTCTACAACCTCCCCGGCGTCGACGGCCTGCAGCTGTCGCCCAAGACGATCGCCGGCATCTTCAACAGCACGATCACCAAGTGGGACGACGCGGCCATCAAGGCCGACAACCCCGACGCGAAGCTGCCGTCCACGCCGATCCAGGCCTTCCACCGCTCGGACGAGTCCGGCACCAGCGACAACTTCACCAAGTTCCTCAAGGCCACGGCCGAGTGGCCGTACGAGCCCGCCAAGGCGTGGCCGGCCGAGGCCAAGGGCCAGGGCGCCAAGGGCTCCGACCAGGTCGCCGCCTCGGTGAAGGGCGCCGAGGGCGCCATCGGCTACGTGGAGCTCTCCTACGCCGACAACTCCCAGCTGCAGAAGGCCAAGGTCGCCAACGGCTCGGGCGAGTTCGTCGAGCTGACCGCCGACAGCGCGGGCAAGACCGTCGAGGCCGCCGAGATCAAGGGCACTGGCAACGACCTCAAGCTGAGCATCGACTACGCCACCAAGGCCGCCGGCGCCTACCCGATCGTCCTGGTGACCTACGAGATCACCTGCGAGAAGGGCCTGCCCGCCGACCAGGTTCCGCTGGTCAAGTCCTTCCTCGGCTACACCGCGAGCGACGAGGGCCAGGCCTCCCTGAAGGACCTGGGCTACGCCCCGCTCCCCGCGGCGCTGCTCACCAAGGTTCGCGCGGCCGTCGAGGCGATCTCCTAACCCATGTCCACCGACGTTCGCACCCGAGGAGGCGGGCCGGCCACGCGCCGGGCCGCCTCCCGGCGCACCCATGGTGAGGGACCCTTCCGCTACGCCTCCACCGGTGCCGGCATCGTCCTGCTCGGGATCATGGCGGCCATCGCCGTCTTCCTGATCAGCGAGGCGATTCCCGCGTTGCAGGCGAACAAGGGCAACTTCTTCACCGATCTCATCTGGGAGCCCAACAGCAGCCAGGTCTTCGGCATCGCCGCCCTGGCGTTCGGGACCGTGCTCAGCTCGGCCCTCGCCCTGGTCATCGCGACCCCGATCGCGGTGGGCGTCGCGCTGTTCATCTCCCACTACGCGCCCCGCCGCCTGGCGGGGCCCCTCGGCTACCTCGTCGACCTGCTCGCCGCGGTGCCCAGCGTCATTTACGGCCTGTGGGGCCTGGTCTTCCTCGTCCCCCTCCTCAAGACGCCGTCCGAGTGGCTCAACGAGCACCTCGGCTGGTTCCCGCTGTTCGCCGGGGAAGGCGTCATCGGCGGCAAGACCATGCTGGCGGGCGGCATCATCCTGGCCATCATGATCCTGCCGATCATCGCGGCGATCTCCCGCGAGGTCTTCCTGCAGGCGCCGAAGATGCACGAGGAGGCGGCGCTGGCGCTCGGCGCGACCCGCTGGGAGATGATCAGGATGGCGGTGCTGCCGTTCGGCCGCCCCGGCGTCATCAGCGCCGCGATGCTCGGGCTCGGCAGGGCCATGGGCGAGACCATCGCGGTCGCGCTCATCTTCCCCGCCACCTTCGACATCAGCTTCCAGATCCTCACCCCGCACGCCAACAGCATCGCGGCCAACATCGCCAACGGCTTCGGTGAGGCGACCCCCATCGGCCGAGGCGCGCTCATCGCCTCCGGCCTGGTGCTGTTCGTCATCACGCTGCTGGTCAACATGGGCGCCCGCATGGTGATCGCCCGGCGCAAGGAATACTCGGGGGCCGCGGCATGAGCGAGCATCGCGAGCGACTCATCAGACACAGCCACGTCGTGGTCATGCGGCCGACGAAGGAGGTCGTATGACCACGATCCAGCATGTCTCGACCGGGCGGCGGGTCAAGGACCGGATCGTCCAGTTCCTGGTCTACCTGGCCTTCGCGCTGGCCGTGGTGCCGCTCGTCTCCGTCCTGTGGCTGGTCGTCAAGAACGGCCTGGCCCGCTTCGACCTGGAGTTCCTGACCCACTCGATGCGCGGCATCGGCGCCCGCGACGCGGGCGGCGGCGCCTACCACGCCATCATCGGCACCCTCGAACAGGTCCTGCTGGCCTCGGCGATCGCGGTGCCCATCGGCGTGCTCACCGCCATCTACCTGGTGGAGTACGGCAACGGCGGGCGGCTCAGCCGTATGATCAGCTTCTTCGTGGACGTCATGACCGGCGTCCCCTCGATCGTTTCCGGCCTGTTCATCTTCGCCTTCTGGATCCTCTTCCTCGGCATCCCGTTCTCCGGATTCGCCGGCGCGCTCGCGCTGTCGATCCTGATGATGCCGACCGTGGTCCGCTCGGCCGAGGAAATGCTCAAGCTGGTCCCCAACGACCTGCGCGAAGCCTCCTACGCCCTGGGCGTGCCCAAGTGGCGGACGATCCTGAAGGTCGTACTGCCCACCGCGTTCACCGGCATCGTCACCGGCGTCATGCTGGCCATCGCCCGCGTCGCCGGTGAGACCGCGCCGCTGCTGCTGACCGTGTTCTTCACCGACTCCATCAACAACGATCCGTTCAACGGGCCGCAGATGGGGCTCCCCCTCTACGTGTTCGACCAGGCGGCGCGCCCCAACGACACCGCCATCGACCGCGCGTGGGCCGGTGCCCTCACGCTCATCCTGATCGTCATGCTGCTGAACCTGGTCGCGCGCCTCATCGCCTGGTGGCGCTCGCCTGCCAGGGCCCGATAGGAGGTATCCGCCCCCATGTCCAAGCAGATCCAGGTCTCGGGCCTCGACGCGTACTACGGATCGCACAAGGCCATCGAGGACGTCTCGATGACCATCGAGCCGCGTTCGGTCACCGCGTTCATCGGCCCGTCCGGCTGCGGAAAGTCCACGTTCCTGCGCACCCTCAACCGCATGCACGAGGTCATCCCCGGCGCGCGCGTCGAGGGCAAGGTGCTGCTCGACGGTGAAGACCTCTACAGCGCCGACATCGAGCCCGTCTCGGTCCGCCGCTCGATCGGCATGGTCTTCCAGCGGCCCAACCCGTTCCCCACGATGTCGATCTACGAGAACGTGGCCGCCGGCCTCAAGCTCAACGGCCGCATGTCCAGGTCGGAGACCGACGGCATCGTCGAGGAGTCGCTCAAGGGCGCCAACCTCTGGAACGAGGTCAAGGACCGCCTCAACAAGCCGGGCGCCGGCCTGTCCGGAGGTCAGCAGCAGCGTCTCTGCATCGCCCGGGCGATCGCCGTCAAGCCCCAGGTGCTGCTCATGGACGAGCCGTGCTCGGCGCTCGACCCGATCTCCACGCTGGCGATCGAGGACCTCATGACCAAGCTGAAGGACGAGTACACGATCGTCATCGTCACCCACAACATGCAGCAGGCCGCCCGGGTGAGCGACCGCACGGCGTTCTTCAACCTCGCCGCCCAGGGTCAGCCCGGCAAGGTGGTCGAAATGGACGACACCTCCCGCATGTTCACCAACCCCTCCCAGAAGGCCACCGAGGACTACATCACGGGGCGTTTCGGCTGATGGTCGTCGCGGCGAACGGGGACGCCCCGACAGTACCCACCCTGCTGGTGGCCGACCCCGACGAGGAGGTCATCCACGAGCTGGCGGCGGGGCTGGAGCGGGAGGGCGTCGTGGTCACCGGCGTGACCGACGGCGCCCAGGCGCTGCTGCAGGCGGGCGCGCTCCAGCCCGACGTCGTGCTGGTCGGCGCCACGCTGCCGACCATCGGCGCGGTGGAGTTCGTGCGTGCCGTACGGCTCTCGCGGTCGGTGCCCGTTCTGCTCGGCGTCGGAGAGGGGCACGCCGAGCAGGCCGTCCAGGCGCTGGCCGCGGGCGCCTCGGCGTGCGTGGCCAGGCCGTACCGGGTGCTGGAGCTGCTGCCGTTCATCCAGGCCGCCTCCCACGGCGGCGCCGAGACCCGCAAGGTGCTGACGGTGGGCGGTGTCGAGCTCGACGTCAACGCTTACCAGGTGCGGGTCGACGGCAGGGCCGTGCATCTGCCGCTGCGCGAGTTCGAGCTGCTGCACTACCTGATGCGCAACGCCGACCGGACGGTCACCCGCGAGCAGATCATGAAGCACGTGTGGAACTCCGCCGACGGGACCTCGACCAACACCATCGCCGTCCACGTCAAACGGCTGCGCGCGCGGCTCGGTGACGACGACGACCAGCTGATCCAGACCGTGCGCGGCGTGGGCTACCGGCTGATCACGCCGTCACAGGTGTGCTGAGCGCTTTCCCTGCGGCTAGGTCAGGCTGGCGATGGTGTCGTCGTCGCAGGTCTCCCAGAAGGCGCCCACGACGTCCTCCAGGTGCTGCATGGACTCCGCCCTGAACAGCACGTCCTGATATTTCGTGATGTCGTACTGCGTGCGGCCCATCTCGCGCAGGTCGAGCGGCCTGATGTCCATGCCCCTGAACTCTTCGACCTCGCCGTACGACGACAGGATCCCCGCCCCGTACGCGCGCAGCTCATCGCTTTCGGCCATGACGCCGAACTCCATGGTGAACCAGAAGACCTTCGAGACGAACTCCAGCGCCTCCTCGCTCTCCACCCGCCGCGCGGCGGCTCCCGCCAGCCGGTACAGCGCCGCGAACCGGTCGTTGGCCAGCGCGTTCGCGTGACCGATCACCTCGTGGATCACGTCGGGCTCTGGCGTGTAGAACGGCACGGAGTGGTGGCGGATGTACTGCGTCGAGTGGAAGTAGCCGTCGGCCAGCACGCCGTAGAAGTCCCTGAGCGGCACCAGACCGGCCGCGGGCAGGTACCTGAACCCGGTCAGCGGCTCCAGCAGCTCGCTGACCTCCTCCAACTGCGGGATCCGCTCGTCGGGCAGGCCCAGCCTGGCCGCGCCGTCGAGGTACTCCGCCGTGGCGTACTTCCTGTGCTTGATCGCCAGCTCGCCCGCGACCAGCGCCCAGATCTCGTGCTCCTGCTCGGTGTACTCCGCCGCGGGGATGGGCTCGCCCAGCCGGTGGTTGACGGCCAGGGCCGCGATCGCGTTACGCCTGGCCCGGTACACCTGGTCGGCAAACCCAGGGTGTGACGCCGCCAACTCGACCACCACGGAGCCGTCGCCCTGCTCGGCGACCGGCGCGAAGTACTGTGCTTCCTCGAACATGCCTGAATGACAGCAATTGAGGCTTTCGTTGGCAAGAGTGACCAGTCTGGCTGGTCGAATCGCGCACTATCGCCCTGCCATACTGGGATCAAACTACGCGAATCGCACAGATCGTCTGGAGGGTCATGGACGAGCTCGACGCCCGGCTCCTCGTGACCATGCGCGCCCATCCGCGCGTCGGCCTGACCGAACTGGCCCGCCTGCTCGGCGTGGCCAGAGGCACCGTCCAGGCCCGCGTCGAGAAGCTGACCGCGCGCGGGGTCATCCTCGACTTCGGCCCGACCGTCTCCGCGGCGGGCGCCGGCTACCCGATCCTCGCGTTCGTCTCCCTCCAGATCGCCCAGGGCCGGCTCACCGAGGCCGTCCAGGCCCTGGGCGAGGTGCCCCAGATCCTCGAGGTGTACGGCACCAGCGGCCAGCACGACCTGCTCTGCCGCGTCGTCGCGCGCAGCACCGACCACCTGCAGGAAGTCATCGCGCGCATCCTCGCCTCACCGGCCGTCCAGCGCACCGACACGACGATCGCGCTCTCCACGCAGATCCCGTACCGCATCGAGCCGCTGCTCACGCAGCGCGAATCGCCTCCTCCCACGACCTGAGCCCGCCGCCATCTCACGGGTCACCTGTACGGCGCTGCCGCTCCCTTGACCGGCCTCCGCCACCACGGTCACGGTGCCTGTGCCCGGCTGTTCGGTATGACGCGGCGTACGCCTGCTCGGTGTGACGCGGGGGCACGCCACCAGGTCGCTCCGGATACCCGGTCTCGTGGCGAAGGGCCTCCCCCGTCGTGTCCTCCCCCGTCGTGTCCTCCCCCGTCGTGTCCTCCCCCGTCGTGTCCTCCCCCGTCGTGTCCTCCCCCGTCGGCCTCCACCTGGAGCACACCGTGCCAGCCTCGGTATCGCCATCGACCTCCTGCGGGAGGGTCTGGCCTCGGGCGAGAAGCGGTGCCGTAACCTCTCGACCCGCCGCTCCTCGCCGCGTGGCGTGACCAGCTCGACGGCATCTTCGGGAGGCAGCGCCTCAGAGAGCCGTCTGGGGAGCCGATACTGCGGCCCCTCACCACTCTCCACCAGTTTGCGGCGTCGGCCGATGTGAGGGTGAGCCTGTAGCCGGGTTGCTGCTCGACCCGGTGTTGGCGGAGCGGCGGACGTGAGAGTGATGACACCGCAGCGGCTCACCGGGACCCAGGACCCAGGATCCGGAATCCGGCATCCGGCATCCGGCATCCGGGCGCCTGGAACCGAGATCGGGGCCCCAGAATCGAGGATCCGGGATCCCCAGCCGGAGCTCCGAGCTCCGAGATCCGAGATCCGAGGTCCTGAGATCCGAGGTCCGGAGATCCGGCGGCGGAGATCCGGGCCCGGGACCGAGATCCCGGGGCTTTGGGGCGGAGATCCGGGGGCGCAGCCGGATCCCGGGGGTAGGGGGGCCGAGACGCGCGCCACGGTGGTTGGGGGGCCGAGACGCGGGCCACGGGAGTTTGGAGCGGAGATCCGGGATCCAGAATCCGGCATCCGGCCACGGAGGCCGATCGGGGTTCCGGAAGCCAGATCCGGGATCCCCGGCCGGAGATGCGGGGTCCGGAGATGCGGGGTCCGGACATGCGGGGTCCGGACATCCGGCGGCGGGAATCCGGGATTGGGGGCCGAGACCCGGAGTCGAGATCCCGAGGTTCGGGGCCGGGGTCCGCGCACCCGGGGCAATAGCCTGACCATCGAGCCTGACCATCGGCGGGTCCGGTACCGCACCGTGCTCGACATCCGAGCCGTGCTCGGGGTTTGATCGTCTGGGCCCCAGCGATGCGGATACGGCGACTACGGCCACGCCCGCAATAACGCTTTCCCCGGAAACGCAGAAAGGCCCTGTCCAGGTTTCCCCGGACAGGGCCTAACGTTAAAGAATTGCGCGGCGGCGACCTACTCTCCCACACCCTCCCGAGTGCAGTAC
>NZ_JBHZBH010000057.1:0-41260 GCF_042754765.1 Nonomuraea sp. NPDC059194
CTCGCGTACCTGGGGGTCAGGGATCGGTAGATCCTGTTCGCTTGCTCCCACGAAGGGATGACTCCTTCCCCACCCTCAGCACAGAGTTTCATGTCTGTTTGTTACCTATGTCTATTTTGACAGGGAGGGCTCAGTGTTCAGATAAGCGCAGATCTGAATCCCTGAGTCAGCGTCCAGGAATCCCCAATGAGGAAGGAGCGACAGCAGAACGGCGCTCGTCCAGCACAGCACACGGTGCTTCATCGCCTTCCTCCCAGATCCGCAACGCCTCGTCCTCCCGCGCGATTCTTGGGAGAAGGTCCATGATCCCGCGATGACCAGGGCCTCAGGACGAGGTACGGCCGTAGTCACTCAGTTAGTCACCCAGCAACACAAAAGGCCGCTTCCAACGCTCTGGAAGCGGCCTTTGACCTGGGTGGGGCGTTCACGAGTAGCTTCCACCTGCGATGGGAGTCGGAGAGCGGAGATCGTTTCCCAGCCGAGCGGAGATCGTTTCCCAGGCCTCGTCTGTCCCGGCGTGGCCGGGACAGACGAGGGCGCCTTGCCTGATACCGCTCACGTGTGGGTGAGGGGTAGGGGGTTGGTTTGTGATTTCGTCCCTGCGCGTGGGCGGACCTTCAGTCGGTGGGCGAAGGGCTCTGAGGCGAGGCGCCGTCGCAGGAGCCTGCGGGGTCGTCAGGCGGTGACTCCCAGTGCGAGGGCGGCGACGACCGGTGCGAGGTACAGCAGCGGGAAGATGACGGTCTTGTACGAGCGAGCTCGCAGCACGGTGATGACCGCGCCGGCGAAGTACAGGATCAGGCCGACTCCGGCGGCGATGCCGATCGCGGGAACCGCCAGACCGACCAGTAGGCCGACCGCTCCGGCGGCCTTGGCAGCGGCCAGCCAGGGCCACCACGATTGCGGCACGCCGTACTCGATCAGCGGCTTGGCGACGAAGTCGGCCGTGCGCATCAGGGAGAAGGCGGAAAAGCCGACCCAGGCGGCGGTGAGAACGGTGACGACCAGGTGAACAGCAGACATTTGAGGTGCTCCTTGCATCTGTGACCGGGGTGATCGGGGGAGTCCGTCACTGCCTTGACCCGGCGCGATGCGTCGATGTGACCGCGGGGCGGATGTGGTGTGCGTCACATCCGAAAGGAGCGGACGGCCGGCTGGGAGGCGGATCCAGGTAATCCACCTCCCAGCCCTGGCGGAAAGGTGGTCAGTCGAGGACGGCCAGGTCAAGTCGGTGGAGGCGGTCGGGTTCGGCGATGACATCGATGGCGGTGATGAGGCCGTCCGTGACGGCGAAGGTGAGTGCCACGCGCAGGTGGCCGTGGGGGGCCATCGCGAGGCCGACCGTGCCGTCGATGAGGGCCGGTCCGGTGAACTGGGCCCGCTGCATGGCGGCCATCGCACCCATGGCGACGGGCTCGGCTCCGTGGACCGTGACGGGCTCGGGAGTGGGGATGACGGCCTTGTCGGCCCGGAGCACGACATCGGGGTGGAGCAGGGTGATCAGCGCGTGGAAGTCTCGGCCGCGGGTGGCGGACAGGAAGGCTTGGACGATCTCCCGCTGGCGGGTCAGATCGACGTTGGGCGCGGGTGCGGCCCCCTTGACGCGGCGGCGGGCGCGGCTGGCCAACTGCCGAGTGGCGTCCGGTGACCGCTCCAGCATGGGGGCGATCTCCTCGAACGGCACGGCGAACAGATCGTGCAGCACGAAGGCGACCCGCTCGGCCGGCGTCAGGATGGCGAGCACCACCAGCAACGCCACCCCTACCGAGTCGGCCATCACCGCTTCCTGTTCGGGATCCCCATCGGAGGCGGGGCCCAGCAGCGGATCAGCCGTCTGGACATCCAGGGGATCTTCGCGGCGGTGCTCGCGCGAGCGCAGCATGTTCAGGCACACCCGGGCCACCACCGTGGTCAGCCAGCCAGCGAGGTTGTGCACCTGGCTGACATCGGCCCGGCTGGCCCGCAGCCAGGCCTCCTGCAGCGCATCGTCGGTCTCGCTCAGCGAGCCGAGCATCCGGTAGGCCACCGCGCGCAGATGCGACCGATGCTCGGCGAATCGCTCGGCCAGCCAAACTTGTTCGTCCACGCGTCACATTCCTTCGATAGCCAGTGTCAAAGCAGCAGATCGATACAACAAGGGATCAAACTATCGATCGGCAGATTATTGGACATATCGGACCCAATGGAGGAGTCATGGCGTCACCCATCCTGGTCACCGGCGTGCTGGGCGGTGACGTGGTCCCACCAGTGCGGAAGGCTGGCCGCGACGCGTGGATCCTGGCGGGAGGGACGAGCTGACCCGGTGACGCGCTTCCACAGCGGATTCACTCGCTGGATCGAACAACGCCTCCTCCACGAGGATCCCGACGACCTCGCCGAGGCGATCGGCGTCCTTGCCCGCGCCGAAGGCCTCTCACCCGACGTGGCAGACCTGGTCGCCGCTATGACCGGCACCACGATCAGCGACGTCATCGCCGCCTACAAAACCGACAACACCGAATGGGCCCGAACTCAAGCGACATTCGATCGGTCCGACCTGGCCGCGCTCGACGACCACCTCGACATGATCGCCCGTTGCTCCCAACCGGAACTGCGGCCCCGTCGCAGCCAGCATGGGGACGCGCGCTGACCAGCCCTTGGCGTCAATGGCCGCGTGGCGGCGTGAGAGGTGGTGTGGACGGAGACAATGGACTCCACGCCGGATCGTTCTAGGGAACTCCAGCGGATCGTGCTGGATGGTGGCACTGATCGACTCTTGCGGCGGCTTGTCGCACGGCATGACTGGCCGCTGCGGCCTGTCATACCGCATTCCCGGGGGCCTTGTCGGACTTTCGTCAGCTCACGTTGAACCCCGGGGCGCGCTGTGGATGACGGTCACGGAGGACGACGAGGACGAGGAGTTTCCTGCCTACTCCCACATGCTGGTGACACGCCAGAGCTGGCGTGTGGGTGCCCTCGACTCCCTGCTGAGAGCCGTGGCCGATGATGTCATGGCCGGTGTCCTGGTCACCGACCTGCACATGAGCCGGATCTACCACCCCTATGACGGTGGGGGCGACTGCATCCTCGAAGACTCGGAGGCGAGAGATCGTCTCAAGGCCGCGCACATGCAGTGGTTGTCGAGCCACCCGGCGGGTCTGTAGTAGCAAGGAAGGGCTGTGGCTCGGCAGCGACGAGCCTGCTGCGGATGCGTCTCTTCACGCGGGCTGCAAAGCCATCTACAGTTACGGTTTGCAGGCAGTGTGTGACTCTTTGCAGTCGCAGATTTTCTGCGGGTTACGCACGGCACCAGAACGTGGAGGTCGGGCATGACATTGGGCGAAGCATCGCTGCTGGAGCGTCTGACTGCGGACGAGGAGTCTGTCCGTGGGCAACTGGAGTCGTTGCGCGAGCAGGTGGTGGCGCTGGAAGAGCGGCTACGCGACCTGACTACCGCCCGGAGAGTGATCGCGCCGCTGCTGACTGAGGATTCTCGAGCCGAGCAGGCGGTATCTACCCGAACCTCTGGCGCTGCCACGCAAAGATCGACGGAGGTCGCGCCGACGCTGCCGCCAAAGCCGGTGACCGGACTCGACAAGCAGGTCGTCGTGATCATGGCCAGTTCCGGGCGGGCGATGCGTGCCAGGGAGGTGGCCCAAGCGCTCGGCGAACCGGATGTGCGGGGGCGGGTGGAGACCACGCGAGCACGGCTCAAGCGCCTGACGACGCTGGGCTTGCTGGCCCAGCACGAGCCGGGGCTGTTCTCGATTGCCGCGGGGATCAACGGCTATGTGACCAGCGGGGAGGCCGATTGACCATTCATCCCTGATCACGGCTCATGCCGTGAACGAGCAGGGTGCCGCCGAGGGTTCAGCTCGGCGGCACCCGAGGTTGCGTGAGCGACCAGAGCTGACTACCCAAAGTGGCTCTCGCATTCCCGAGGGTAACCCGGATGTGGTGTCTTGGGGAGGCGTCGAGCCTGGATTTCGCCTGTCCTGCCACCGGCAGGGTGAGGCGGGAAGGATCGACGATGCCTTCACCAGGGCGAAAACGAGTTCGGCGCGGGTCAGCTTCCATCGGACCCGTCGGCCGCGGCGGGCCACAGCCGGACGGACAGCCCGGTCTCCAACTGGGCGATGGTGGCCACGTCCGGCCAGCAGCGCCCGACGGCCACGTCATTGACGGTCTGCCGGTTCACCCCGGACACCTCGGCCAGGCGGCGGAAACTCAGCCCCCGCTCGGCCATCACTGCTTGCAGGGTGGCGGCGATGGCCTGGACGACGGCGGCGGCCGGGTGATGGGTCAGATCCGCGTGGGGCCAGTTCTCCGGGTCCTCGGCCAGGTCCCGGGGAGAGCGAGACCGCCCGTGTCCTCCGACCATGACAAAACACTCCTCTCGGTGGATGTCGTCGCGCTGCGTAACGGCAGATTGTTCTGCCGCTATGGATGGGGTGTGACTCTCGACGCAATGACCTCGGCCACGATCACCGGCTACCGGCCACAGAAAGCCCCGCCCGAGTGGGACCACATCTGCGGGCATGTGCGGATGCTGGTCGCCGCCAGCGCTGAGCGCTCCCCCTACCGGGTGGAACGGCTGCTCACCGCGACCACCCGGCTGGCCGTGTGGTGTCACCGCTCCGGCCTGCCCGATGACCCGGAAGTGTGGTTGCGGCATGAGACGATCGACGCGTATGTCCTGACCGGCTGCACCGACCTGGCCCCGAATTCGGCACAGACCTACCGCAGCTGTCTGCGGCACATGCGCGCCACGCTGGCCTGGCTGGAGCGCGGCGAGCAGGTGCCGCCGCCGATGAAGGCCCCCAAGAAGGTCAGCCCGCCATACTCTCCGACCCAGCTCGGCCGATTGCGCGGCTGGGCCGAACGCCTGCCCGGCCAGGCCAGAGGCGACGCGCTGGCGTTGATGGCGCTCGCTTTCGGTTGCGGTCTGACCTCTGGGGAGGTGGCCGCCGTCCGGACCGGGCATCTGCGCCGCCTGGACTCCGGCGCGGTTGTGGTCAACGCTCCAGGCACCGAGCGGTTGATTGTCTGCCGCGCCGCCTGGGAGGACGTCCTGGCCGGTGCCGCCGACACCGGCAGCGACACCTTCGTGTTCCGGTCGCGGCGAGCCGCCCGGCACGCCAAGAACCTGTTCAGCTCCTGGACAGCCCGGCACCCACCGACCGGCGGCCTGCCCGCCCTGTCGGTGCGCCGACTGCGCTCTTCGTGGATCGTCGAGCTGCTGGCCGCGCGGATCGACCTGAGGGTGGTGGCCGCCGCGGCCGGGATGAGCGCCACCGCGCTGGCCCGCTACCACCATTTCGTCCCCACCCTGGACGAACAGACCGCGGTCGCGCTGCTGCGCGGCCGCAACGGTTGAGTACGGCGAAGCCACGCGCCTGGCCGCCGCGCACCACCCGAGCCCGAGCCACCCGACCCCGGCCTCCCACCAAGCCGACGGCACAGATCCCCGACGCCGTCACAAGCCACTACGCCCGGCTGCTGGATGACTCCGGCATCATGGCGTTGATCGACGACGAGCTCGGCCCACGCCCCGGACCGTCGGGAGTGCCGATCCGGGCGGTGCTCATCTGCCTGATGGTCTCGATCCACCACAGCGGCAAAGCCACCCTGGCCGAAGCCTGGCGGCTGGCCGCCTTCTGTCTGTCCCCGACCGCCCGCGAGCAGCTGGGACTGGACGCCGACCGGCCACCTGCCGACGATCCGCACGCCTGCCTGGCCGACAACAGATGCTTCTATCGCGCCTTCGACCGGCTCACCAGCCTGCTGGACCCGGCCCGGCACGACCGCCGCACCCGCTTGCCCCAGCACGAGGCCGACCTGCTCGTTACTGCCTGGGAAGACGACGATCCCGACCACACCCGCAAGCGGAACCTGCTGCAAGACATCGCCACCGCGCTCGTGCTCACCCCGGCCCGCTGGAGCAAAGGCCGCGGCTACCTGGCCGGATTCGGCGGCGACGTCGGCATCGACACCACCGCCGCCCCGGTCTTCGCCCGCCCGCCCCGAGCTCGACGCTCCACCGGGGAACTGATCGCATCCACCGAGATCACCGCAGGCTGGCACCACTCGGCCGGCAACGACCCACCCGAGTACGGCTACAGCGCCACCCTCACCGTCGCCGCCCGCACCCGCTCGGTTCTCGGCTCCTTCCCGCAACTGGCGCTCGGCCTGGTTCTCGACACCCCACACAAGCGCATCGGCGCCAACGCCATCACCACCTTGAAGCCCCTGGCCGCACTCGGCTTCCCCACCGCCTTCGCCGTCGTCGACCGCGCCTACACCGACCAGCAACCCGGCCACTTCGCCCAACCCGCACGCGAACTCGGATACCGACTCGCCCTCGATTACAAAGTGGATCAGCGGGGAGTGCAGGGCAGCGCCCACGGCGCCCTGCTCATCGACGGCTCCCTGGCCTGCCCGCTGATGCCCGGCAGGCTCGCGCAGGCCACCACCGGCCTGGACGACGCCGCCATCCGCACACCATCGGAAGACCTCACCGCGTTGATCGCCGCGCGAGAACCGTACTTGCTGCGACTCAAACAGAACGCGAATGCAGACGGCGCCATCCGCTTCCAATGCCCGGCAGCAGGCACCTCCCCGTCGGTCACCTGCCCTCGCTTCGATCGTCTCCACCAGCGCGGGGCGCTCCGGCCCGCCGCGGTCGACCTGACCGACGCCCGGCAGCGAGCGGCTCACCTCGCTGCAAAGCCCCGCGTCCTGCCCCCACAGCCCGACCTGACGGTCGGCGAACTGCCGAAGATCTGCCGCCAGCGCACCATCACCTTGGGCAAGGACGACCTCGGGCACCTCGACAAGTTCCGCCAAGACTTGGCCTACTTGAGTCCCGCCTGGATCGGGACCTACAAGTCTGTCCGCGCCAACACCGAAGGCATCAACGGCAGACTCAAGGGACACGACCTCGATCTCGGCGATCCCAAGAACCGGCTCGCCCACGGCCGTGTCGCCCAGACCATCCTGGTCGCGTTGCTCGTCGCGGTCGCTAACGACCACTTCCTCGATCAGTGGCGCCACATCCACGAGCCCCAAGACGAGCCCGTCACACTCGCCGACACGCCGCAGACCCCAGCCCAGCCCTTCGACGGCATACCACCCGCAGGCCAGAGCAGGCCACCACCCGCCCCATAAGCCGCAAAACCCGCCACCCTGTCGCAGCGCCCCGCTCACCGTCGGCTTCGTCATGCCCAACGGCAGGATCTCGCTCCCCCACCAGCGGCCTGACACCACCCGGGCCTTCCCAGACACCCGCTCCGCAGTCCCCGAACCAGGACGAACCCGATTCGGAAACCCCTGAAACGACAAGATCCCGCCCGATCTCAACGATCAGACGGGATCCCGTCAACTTCAGTCCAGCCGTTTCAAGAACGACTCTGGGTGGAGATGAGGGGATTCGAACCCCTGACCCCTTCGATGCGAACGAAGTGCGCTACCGGACTGCGCTACATCCCCAAGGACTCGATTAGATTAGCAAACTTCCACGGGTCCTCGCGCCATCCACCCCGTCTCAGTCCCCCACCGCGCGGCGTGGCGGGTCGGCGTACTGGTCGAACAGCACGTCCGGCGCGCGGAACTCGATGATCTCGGCCTCGGCCTGCTCGGCTGCCAGGGCCTCGGCGCGCCGCCGTTCGCGCTGGCGGCGCAGGCGGGCGGCGCGGGCCTCGGCGGCGCGCATGCGGCGCTCCCTGTCGACGCGGGTCGCGATGCGCAGCACGGTGAGGTACGCCGTGAGGAGCAGCCCGGCGGGCGCCACCCCCCACCACGGGATCACCTGGACCGCGGCGGTGACCACGGACGCGAGCGTCAGCAGGACGGAGAAGAACAGCATCCTCCTGCGGCGCGCTACGATGATCGCTCTGCGACGGGCGCGCAGCTGGCGCAGGTCCACGGGCGGCTGCGTGAGGTCGCTGATCGTGTCGTACGGCTCGGCAGGCTCGGAGTCCTGCGACTCCACAGGGGAGGAGGCGGCCATGGTCGGGACGGGCCCGGTGATCTCGGCCGCGTAGAACTCCTCGAGCTCGGCCAGGTTGTTACGGTCTCGGCGCAGCCACATCGGCACGAGCACGCACAACCACATCACCACGATGGCGAGGTACAGCAACACGCTGCTCACGGCCACCTCCGAGCGCCAAGAAGAGCCGCGCGAAGCGCTCGGGAAGCCCCCGGAACGGTTCTGAGGGCAGCCCGAAGACGCCTGGGTGCTCTTGGCGTCTTCGATGTGCTCACGTCACGCACCGTAAGACCGCGTGTCACTAATTGACGAGTATTCGGTGCGGTGTGTCGCGAGATCGTCAAACCTCTTCATGCGATGAGCCTGCGCGACGCCACTGTACGAGCAGCCCACGAGGCACGTCCTCGACGGTCAGCGCATAGCAGATGTGGTCGCGCCAGGCCCCATCGATGTGGAGCTGACGCCGACGAATGCCTTCTTCCCTGAACCCGAGCTTCTCAACCACTCTGCGGCTGGCGTGATTCTCGGGACGGATGTTCGCCTCGATCCGGTGGAGGCCAGTGGTGAAGAAGCAGTGGTCGACGGCCATGGCGAGCGCGGTGGGCGTGATGCCGCGTCCGGCGAGCGCGCCGTCGATCCAGTAGCCGACCTGCGCGGAGCGGGCCGAGCCCCAGACGATGGCGCCGACGGTGAGCTGGCCGGCGAACCGGCCCTCGTGCGTGACGACCCACGGCATGGACAGCCCCTGGCGGGCCTCTCTGCGCAACATGGCGACCATCGAGAGGTACGGCCCCAGCCCGGTCCTGAACAGGGGCGTCTCGGGGTTGCTCGGCTCCCACGGACGCAGCCAGTCGGCGTTGCGCAGGCGGGTCTCGCGCCACACGCGGACGTCGCCCAGGCGCAGGGGGCGTAGCCCGACGGGTCCCTCGTTCAGGGTCGCCGGCCAACCACGAAGTCGATCCACATCACTCATCATCCCCCGGAACCTGGCGAAGCCGCCATGGATCGACCCGGGGTGGGTCAGCGGGGGTGATCGCCGCCGTGGATCTGGTCCACGGCGTGCCGAAGGATCGGAGCGAGTACGGCCACGCCGTCCTTCACCCCGCCCGACGACCCCGGGAGGTTGACGATCAACGTGGACCCCGCCTGCCCCGCCAGCCCCCGCGACAGGACCGAGGTCGGCACCCGCTCCCTGTTCGCCTGCCGGATCGCCTCGGCGATGCCCGGAATCTCCCGCGAAATGACCTTCGCCGTCATCTCCGGCGTCAGGTCCTGGGGTGTCAGCCCGGTCCCGCCCGTGGTGACGATGAGCGCGTACCCCTCGGCCACCCCGATCCTGAGCGTCTCCTCCACGGGGGGCCCGTCAGGCACCACCACCGGCCCCGACACCGAGCACCCCGCCTCGGCCAGCAGCGACGCCAGCAGCGGCCCCGACCTGTCCTCGTAGACCTCGGCCGAGGCCCGGTTCGACACGGTGACGACCAGGGTGCGGATCAAGGACGTCTCCATACCCCGCTCTTCCCGCCCGTCTTCTCCTCGACCCGGACCTCGGTGATCACCGCCGCGGGGTCGACGGCCTTCACCATGTCGATGAGGGCCAGGCCCGCGACGGTCACCGCGGTCAGCGCCTCCATCTCCACTCCGGTGCGGTCGGCGGTCTTCACCACGCAGGTGATGTCGACCCCCTGGTCGACCACGTCGAGCGTGACCGACACCCCGTGGAGGGCGATCGGGTGGCACAGCGGGATCAGGTCGGGCGTGCGCTTGGCGCCCATGATGCCCGCGATCCGCGCCACGCCGAGCGCGTCGCCCTTGGGCACCTCGCCGGACCGCAGCAGCGCGACGACCTCGCCGGAGAGCACGACCCGGCCCGTGGCCGTGGCCGTACGGACGGAGATGTCCTTGCCGGCGACGTCGACCATGCGCGCCGCGCCGGTCGAGTCGAGGTGTGTGAACTCGGTCATATGCGAATCACCTGTACTGCGGCTCCCGAGGGCACCTCGGTCACCTGTTCGGGCACCACGATCAGGCAGTTCGCCGAGGCGAGCGCCGCCAGTTGGTGCGATCCCTGCCCGTGGACGGGCGTCACGACCGTGCCGTCGTCGGCCAGCACGCCCCGCAGGAACGACCGCTTGCCCTCGGGCGACCTGAGCCCGGCCAGCACCTGGGCGGTGTGGATGGGCGGCGGACCTGCGGGCAGCCCGCTCATCTTCCGCAGCGCGGGCCTGACGAAGAGCATGAACGACACGTACGACGAGACGGGGTTGCCGGGCAGCGTGAAGATCGGGACCTGGTCGTCGCCGACCACGCCGAAGCCCTGCGGCATTCCTGGCTGCATCGCGACCCGCTCGAAGCGGACCGTGCCGAGCGGGGTGAGCGCCTCCTTGACCGGCTCGTAGGCGCCCATGGACACCCCGCCGCTGGTGATGACCGCGTCGGCGCGCACGAGCTGGGCGTCGAGCTGGTCGAGGAAGACGGCGGGGTCGTCGGTCACGGTGCCGGCGCGGAAGCCGTCGCCGCCCGCCTCGCGGACGGCAGCGGTGAGGGTGAAGCTGTTGGAGTCCCAGATTTGGCCGGGGCCGAGCGGCGTTCCCGGCTCGACGAGCTCGGCGCCGGTGGACAGCACGACGACGCGCGGGCGCGGGCGCACCCACACCCTGCGCCGCCCCGTGCCGGCGATGATGCCGAGCTGCGCGGCGCCGATGCGGGTGCCGGGCTTCAGCACGACCTCGCCCGCCTGCACGTCCTCCCCCGCCCGCCGTACGGCATGGCCCTCGGCGACGGGGCGCTCGACGCGCACGGTGGCGGTGCCGCCGTCGGTCCACTCCACGGGCACGACCGCGTCGGCCCCTGCGGGCAGCGGCGCGCCCGTCATGATGCGCACGGCATGCCCTGGACCGATCGCCCTGAGCTCGCCCGAGCCGGCCGCGACGTCGTCGATGACCGGGAGCGTCACGGGCGCGCCCGCGATGTCGGCGTGCCTGACGGCGTAGCCGTCCATCGCGGAGTTGTCGAACGGCGGCAGCGGCACCGGCGAGGAGACCTCCTCCGCCAGCGTCGTGCCGAGCGCCCGCTCGAGCTCTACCTCGAGCGGGGCCAGCGTGCGCACCGTGGCCAGGATGTCGGCCAGGTGCGCGTCAACTGATTTCATCGAGGAACTCACGCAGCCACGGTACAAACTCCGGTGCGAGATCCTCCCGGTCGGCCGCGAACTTCACGACCGTGCGCAGGTAGTCGAGCTTGTCGCCGGTGTCGTAGCGGCGGCCGCGGAAGAGCACGCCATGGACGGGACCGCCCTCCTCGTTGCCGCGTCCGGCCAGCGTGCGCAGCGCGTCGGTGAGCTGGATCTCGTTGCCGCGGCCCGGAGGGGTGTTCTCCAGCACCTCGAAGACGGCAGGGTCGATCACGTAGCGCCCGATGACCGCCCAGTTGGACGGCGCCTCCTCCACCGGAGGCTTCTCCACCAGGTCGGTGACGCGCACGACGTCGTCCTCCGAGGTGGGCGAGATGGTGGCCACGCCGTACAGGGAGACCTGCTCCTTCGGCACCTCCATCAGCGCGATCACGCTGCCGCCGTAGGTGTCGCGCACCTGGATCATGCGCTTGAGCAGCTCGTCACGGTAGTCGATCAGGTCGTCGCCGAGCAGGCACGCGAACGGGTGGTCGCCGACGTGCTGCTTGGCGCACAGCACCGCGTGTCCGAGGCCCTTGGGCTCGCCCTGCCGTACATAGTGGAGGGTCGCCAGCGACGCCGGCTCAAGGACCTGGGAGAGCCGTTCCTCATCGCCCTTGGCCTCAAGGGCGCCTTCCAGCTCGAACGCGCGGTCGAAGTGGTCCTCGATGGAGCGCTTGTTCTTGCCGGTCACCATCAGCACGTCGAGGAGCCCGGCGGAAGCGGCCTCTTCGACGACATACTGGATCGCGGGCTTGTCGACGATCGGCAGCATCTCCTTCGGAGTTGCCTTGGTCGCCGGGAGGAACCGGGTGCCCAGACCCGCGGCGGGCACGACGGCTTTCGTCACAGGGTCGAAGTCAGCCATACAGGCGACCCTACTGGAGGTATCTGTGGACAAGCTGAAGCTGCGCCGCGAGCTGAAGGAGCAGCGTGCCGCCATTACCGAGCAGAAAAGGCGGGAGAACGCGCGCGCGATCCGCGAAACACTGCTCGACCAGCCATGGGTCCAGATGGCCGGACTGGTGGCGTGCTACTGGTCGATCGGTGACGAGCCGGACACTCACGGGCTGGTGTTCGCGCTGTGGAAGCACGGCGCGACGGTCATGCTGCCGGTGCTGCGCGAGGACAACGACCTCGACTGGGCGGTCTACGACGGCCCCGACACGCTCGCGCCGGGCCGGTTCGGGATCATGGAACCGGTCGACACGCGCAGGGGCGTCGACGCGGTCCGCACCGCCGCGCTGCTCATCGTGCCCGCGCTGGCCGTCGACAAGGACTCGGGGGTACGGCTCGGCCGCGGCGGCGGCTCCTACGACCGCGCGCTGGCCAGGGTCGGACCGAACGTGCCGACGGTCGCCCTCCTCCACGACGGCGAGCTGATCAGCGGCGTGCCGTCCGAGCCGCACGACCGGCCGGTCACCTGGGTGGCGCAGCCGAGCGGCCTGACGAGGGTCGGCTCGGCAGCGGAATAGCCCGGGGCGTACGCCACAATATCCCTCAGGACAGGAGAGGGGGCCAGATGAAACTCGACGTCTGGCTTCTTCTCGGAGCCGCCGTTGTCATCGCGGCCATTGCCTCGGTACGGGTCGCCCATCGCAGCGGACTGCCCAGCCTCCTGCTCTTCCTCGGCTTCGGATTCCTGCTCGGCGAGAGCGGTTTCGGCATCCCTTTCGACGACCCGATGATCGCCCAGCAGATCGGGCTGGGCGCGCTGGCGTTGATCCTGGCCGAGGGTGGTCTGACCACCACGTGGAGCAACGTCCGGCGCTCGGTGCCTGCCGCGATCGCGCTGGCCACCGTCGGGGTCGCGGTCAGCATCGTGGTCGTGGCGCTGGCCGTACGAGGGCTGCTGGGCGCCGACTGGCGCATGGCGCTGATCCTCGGCGGCGTGCTCGCCTCCACCGACGCAGCCGCGGTCTTCTCCGTACTGCGCAGGCTTCCGCTGCCCTCCCGGCTGGCGGGCATCCTGGAGGCGGAGTCGGGCTTCAACGACGCGCCCACGGTCATCGTGGTCGTGCTGCTCAGCCAGGTGGCCGTCCCCGTGCCGCCGCTGGGCGAGTTCGTCCTGCACTCGGTCATGGAGCTGGCCATCGGCGCGGGCGTGGCCTGCCTGCTCGGTCCCGCGGGCGCCTTCGCGCTGCGCCGCGTCGCGCTGCCCGCCTCCGGCCTGTACCCGATCGCCGTGCTCGCGCTGACGATCGTCGCGTACGGCGGCGCCGTACTCCTGAAAGGCTCCGGCTTCCTCGCCGTCTACCTGACGGCGCTGATCCTCGGCAACGCCAGGCTGCCACACAGGGCGGCCACGCGCGGCTTCGCCGAGGGCGCGGCGTGGCTGGCGCAGATCGGCCTGTTCGTCATGCTCGGCCTGCTGGCCAGCCCCGGCGACATGCCCATCGACGTCGTGCCTGGGCTCATCGCGGGAACGGTCCTCGTGCTGCTGGCCAGGCCGCTGTCGGTGATCGTCTGCGCGTGGCTGGTGCGGATCCTGCGCCTCGACCGGATCAACTGGCGCGAACAGGCCTTCCTGTCGTGGGCGGGACTGCGCGGCGCGGTCCCGATCGTCCTGGCCACGATCCCGTGGGCGGCGGGCGTCGGCGAGGCTGAACGCCTGTTCAACCAGGTCTTCGTCATCGTGATCGTGTTCACGCTGGTGCAGGGGCCGACGCTGCCGTGGGTCGCCAAGCTCCTCGGGGTCGCCACCGAGGGCGAGGCGCGCGACATCAGCGTGGAGTCGGCGCCGCTGGAGGAGCTCAACGCCGACCTGCTCCAGATCACCGTCCCCCAGGGCTCGCTGCTGCACGGTGTGGAGATCTTCGAGCTGCGCCTTCCCGCCGACGCCCAGGTCACGCTGATCGTCCGCGAGGGCCGCACCTTCGTCCCCACCGGCACCACCAGGCTCAGGTCGGACGACCAGTTGCTGGTGGTCACCACGGCCGCCTGCCGCGACCAGGTCGAGCGCCGGATGCGCGCCGTCAGCCGCCGGGGCAAGCTGGCGGGCTGGTACGGCGAGAGCGGTGTGGAATGAGTCGCCCTCAAGGAGTGTTTATGATTGGCAGTCGCGTAGGTCGAGTGCCAATCTGAGGAGGAGCGCGTGCCCACGTACCAGTACGTCTGCAATGACTGTGGCGAGCCACTTGAGGTCGTCCAGAAGTTCTCCGACGACGCCCTGACGGTGTGCCCCAACTGCGAGGGTCAGCTGCGCAAGGTGTTCTCGGCCGTCGGCATCGTCTTCAAGGGCTCGGGCTTCTACCGCACCGACAACCGCTCGTCGTCCTCGACGAGCACCGCGACGACGACCGCCGCCAAGCCCGCGGAGAGCACGAGCACCCCTGCTTCTGCTTCGCCCGCGCCCGCCCCCGCGGCGGCTCCCGCTGCCTCCAGCTAGCGAGGCCGGTCGGCGTCCGCGCCGAGCAGCTGCGGGCACAGCGTGTCCAGCAGCCGGTGCAGCTCGGGGTGTGCGCCCCAGTCGGCGATCAGCGCCCTGAGCCCGTCCTTGGCATGGGCGAGCAGGGCCGCCGCCGCTCTTTCGCCCTCGGCCGTGAGCCGCAGCGACTCGCCGTCCGCCGAACGCGTGACCAGTCCCGCGGCTACCAGCTGGTCGGCGTACGGCCTGCCCTCCGCCCGCGTGACCTTCCCGCGGTCGGCCAGGTCCTGGCCGCGTACCCATCCCTCGCCGCCGAGCCTGGCGATGATCCAGACGCCCGCGGGAGGGATGCCGTCGAGCCCGGCCAGCTCGCCGAGCCTGGCGTAGTAGCCCTTGCTCAGGTCGGTGTCGGCCAGCCGTACGAGACCTCGCTCGACCTCTTCCAGCGACGAGCGCTCGGCCGAGCCTGCGCCCAGCCCCTCGCCGAGGTCGACGGCCGACACGGTCTTCCTGAGCGGCAGCTCGGGGATGAACCACGACAGCGCGAACCCCAGCAACATGATCGGCGCGGCAACCATGAAGACGCTGGAGATCGCGTCCGCGTACACGTGCAGGAAGTCGGCCGCGAGCGCGGGCGGCAGGCGTTTGATGATCGTCGGATCGGACTGCACCATGGCGGGGTCGAACCCCGCGGGCAGCCGCACACCCGCCAGGACCTGCCGCAGGTCGTCATTGAGCGTCGCGGTGAAGACCGACCCGAGGACGGCGACGCCGAACGAGCCGCCGATCAGCCGGAAGAACGTGGCGCCTGACGTGGCCACGCCCAGGTCCTCGTAACCGACCGCGTTCTGGACCACGATGACGAGCACCTGCATGGTCATGCCGAGCCCCACGCCGAGCACGAGCAGGTCGACGCTCATGACGAGCGTCGAACTGTTCTCGGTCAGGCGCGAGAGCAGGAACAGCCCCAGCGTGGCCACGGCCGTGCCGACGATCGGGAAGTACCTGTAGCGGCCGTAGCGCGAGATGACCTGGCCGCTCACGATCGACATGGTGAGCATGCCCGCCATCATCGGGAGCAGGTGGATGCCCGACAGCGTGGCGCTCGCGCCGTACACGACCTGCATGAACAGCGGCAGATACGTCAGCGCGCCGAACATGCCGAACCCGACGACGAAGCCGACCGCGGACGACATCGTGAACGTGCGCGTCGCGAACAACCGCGGCGGCATGACCGGCTCGGCGGCCCGCCGCTCCACGAACCACCAGGCCACCAGCATCGCCACCGCCGCCAGTCCGAGACCCCAGATGAGCGGGTCGGACCACGGGTAGGTCGTGCCGCCCCACGTCGTCAGCAGGACCAGGCAGGACGTCGCGCCGCCCAGCAGGACGATGCCCGCGTAGTCGATCGTGTGCTTGGTACGGGTGGACCTGCCCGGCAGGACGGCGATGATCACCGCGAGGGCGACGGCGGCCACGGGAAGGTTGATGTAGAAGACCCAGTGCCAGGACAGATGGTCGACGAAGAAGCCGCCGAGCAGGGGGCCGATGATGCTCGACACGGCGAAGACGGCGCCGAAGAAGCCCTGGTATCTGCCGCGTTCGCGGGGCGGGACGACGTCGCCGACGATCGCCTGAGCGAGCACCATCAGGCCGCCGCCGCCCAGGCCCTGGAGCGAGCGGAAGGCGATGAGCTGGCCCATCGACTGGCTGAGCCCGCAGAGGGCGGAGCCGACGATGAAGATGGCGATGGCGGTGATGAAGAGCGTTTTGCGGCCGTACTGGTCGCCTAGTTTGCCCCAGAGTGGGGTGGTGACGGTGGAGGCGAGCAGGTAGCCGGTGACGACCCAGGAGAGCTGCTCCAGGCCGCCGAGGTCGCTGACGATGGTGGGCAGGGCGGTGGCGACGATGGTCTGGTCGAGGGCGGCCAGGAGCATGCCGAGCATGAGCGCGATGATGATCAGGCCTAGGCCTTTCTGACGCTCTGGCATGGGGTTTCTCCCTTGGAGCTGGTACGGCCGAGCATACTCCTCGTGATCATTTGCTCACTCGGCGGAGTATGCGCATGGTGTGGGGCCGCTTGGCGGGCCGCGTCCGCCTACGGAGGAATCGCCAACCGCCCGCGAACCGAATCGTCAGCAATCACCGCGGCCTTTCCACACGCGGCCATCACCGCCGCCCTTCCACGCACGGCCATCACCGCCGCCCTTCCACGCGCGGCCATCATCCGGCCCTTCCACACGCGGCCTTTCCGCGCGGACGAATCGCCAGCCATCAGCCCTTTCACGCGGACGAATCCAGCGGTCACCGTGGGCTTCCGCGCGCGGACGAGTCCCCGACCACCAGCGTGCGCCGGTCCGGACTGGAGGCGGCACCCCCGATCCGCTTGCCCCACTCCACGCCGATCACGCAGAGCCCGCCTCCCCAGGGCTGTGGGTGGCGGGCAGGCGGCCGTCAGGGCAAGCCGCGCATCCGACCAGGGCTCCCACATCCCTCAGGCCTCCCCCGCCCGGGAACAGCAGCCTTCCACCTCACCAGAACCTCTACCGCCCGGGATCAGCGACCGTCCACCCCGCCAGCACCTCCACCGCCCGAGGCCAGCGGTCACGCATCCCACAGGGCCTTCACCGTCCGGGACAGGCGGGCGCGCAGCCGACCAGGACCTCCCCCGCCTGAGCCCAACGACCGCACATCCCACCCGACCTGGACTGCCCGGGACCAGCGGGTCGGGCATCCCTCGGGGCCTCCACCGCCCGGGACCAGCGGGCGCGCAGCCGACCAGGACCTCCCCCGCCTGGGTCCAGCGACCGCACATCCCATCAGAACCTCCGCCATCCAGATCCAGCGGTCACAACCCACAGGCCTCCACCGCCCGGGCCCAGCGGGCGCACATCCCACCCGACCCTCCGCCACCCAGATCCAGCGGTCACACAACCCGCAGGGCCTCCACCGCCCGGGACCAGCGGGTCGCGCATCCCACCCGGGCCCGAGACCAGCGGCCCCCATCCCGCCTGACCCCGTCCGCCCCGATCCTCAGTCCCCGCCACACCCCCAGCTGTCGAGTTATCCACACCCCACCCAACCGCTATCCACAGAACCCCGTTCCACTTCCCCGCCCCCTCCCCCCTTCCCGCTACTCTCTCGCCCATGGTCACTCCCGCAGACATCGGCGTCATCGGCGGATCAGGGTTCTACTCCCTGCTCGACGACGCCCACGAAGTCGAGCTCACCACGCCCTACGGTCCGCCGAGCGACGTGGTCACGGTCGGGCGCATCGGCGAGCGCTCCGTGGCCTTCATCCCGAGGCACGGCCGCGACCACCGCTTCCCGCCGCACCGCATCCCCTACCGCGCCAACCTCTGGGCCCTCCGCTCGCTCGGCGTCCGCCAGGTCCTGGCCCCCAACGCGGTCGGCTCTCTCCAGATCGAGTACGGCCCGGGCACCATCGTGGTCCCCGACCAGCTGATCGACCGCACCTCGGGCCGCGTGCAGACCTACTACGACGCGGGCGGCGCCGTCCACGTCTCCTTCGCCGACCCCTACTGCCCCAACGGCCGCGCGGTCGCCGTCTCCGCAGCCCGCTCCGGCGGCTGGAACACCGTCGACGGCGGCACCCTCGTCGTCATCGAAGGCCCCCGCTTCTCCACCCGCGCCGAATCGCAGTGGTTCGCAGGCAACGGCTGGACCATCGTCGGCATGACCGGCTTCCCCGAGGCCATCCTGGCGAGAGAGCTCGCCCTCTGCTACACGTCGCTGTCCCTCGTCACCGACCATGACGCGGGCGTAGAAGCCGGAGAAGGGGTGACGCACGACGAGGTGCTCCGCTTCTTCGCCACGAACGTGACCAAGATGCGCACCCTCGTCTCCGACGCCGTCCAGGCCCTTCCCGAAGAGCGCACCTGCTCCTGCGGATCTGCCCTCGACGGCCTCAAACTCCCGTTCGACCTCCCCTGACCTTCAGCGCCCAGAACACCACCCCTCCGGCGCTGGTCGGATCAGTCTTCCGGTCACATTCGCCTCTGCCGATCCTCCCGCGCGCTCCGTGCACCCCCACGGAGCCCGCACCTCCATTAGCCCCAAGCCAGCCCGAGACTAGCCCCAAGCCAGCCCGAGACGCTGTTCCCGTGCGCCCCTGGCAAGCCATCCTCCGCACCACACCGTCTCCGCAGGACACGCTCACCACAAACTCGCCGCTGTCGATCTTCGCGCTTGCTCCATACGCCCCACAGAGCCACCACCTCCGTCAACCGTGAGCCAGACCGCCCGCCACGCCGTCGCCCCTTGCCCCACCACGCCACCAAACGGCCTGTTCACACCGACACGCTGACGCCATAACCTCGCCGTCAATCCCTCGCCCGCTCTATAGCCGCAAGCCCCACACCTGCCCCTATCGCACACCCCCTCCCGAAAGATCCCTGGAGTAACACATGCGCGCCTGGACCCGCGCCTTCGGGCGGCGACGCCGACTGATCGCAGCCGCTCTCGCCGCCCTCTCCCTGGCATGCGCGCTCACCGTCCTCCGCCCCGGTCCGGGCCAGACCACCACCGTCCTCGTCGCTGCCAAGGACCTGAAACCCGGCCTTCTTCACGAAGGCGACCTCCGCCCAGCCCGACTCCCCGCGCAAGCCGTACCGGACGGCGCCCTGAGCACCGGCGCCATCGGCCGGACGCTCGCCGCCCCCATGCGCCGCGGCGAGCCTCTTACCGACGTACGCCTGGTCAACCCTTCCCTCCTGGCCACACTCCCGCCAGGCACGGTCGCCATGCCGGTCCGCATCGCCGACGCCGACGCCGTACGCCTGCTCTCCCCCGGCGACGCCATCGGCGTGCTCGCGGCGTGGGACACCGGCCAGCCCGCCCAGACCGTGGCGGAACGGGTCCCGGTCATCACCATCCCCACCGGCGAGACCGACAACGGCGCCCTCATCGTGCTGGCCGCCAGCCCAGACCAGGCCAGAATGCTCGCCGCCGCCCAAGCCGGCGGACGTCTCTCGGTGACGATCAACCCGCACTTACGGTAATGGTCTCGATACCATTCGTTGCCATGAGCGGATTCAAGAAGTTCCTCGTCCAGGGAAACGTTATCGACCTGGCCGTCGCGGTGGTCATCGGCGCGGCGTTCGGCGCCATCGTCACGTCCTTCGTCGCGGACCTGCTCACCCCCCTGATCTCCGCGTTCGGCGGTCTGCCCGACTTCAGCTCGCTGACGCTCACGGTGGGCGAGGCGCAGTTCAGGTACGGCAACTTCCTCAACACACTGGTGTCGTTCCTGTTGATCGCCGCTGTGGTGTACTTCCTGATCGTCAGGCCGTACTCCCGCTTCAAGGAGCGCGCCTCGGCACGAGAGGAGGCCACGCACCGCGATTGCCCCGAATGCCTGTCCGAGATCCCCAGGGCCGCTTCCCGATGCTCACAGTGCTGCGCCGAGGTCGTCCCGGTCTAACATCTCGTGCGGTGTCCGCGAACCTTCCCCGGGTCGGTGCGGGTCGTTGACGTGCTCGATGTCGTACGCCACGGGGAACATCGACTGTGGCGCCCTCGGCGTCCCAAGCCCGGAGTCGGTGACGGTAGTGGACACCGCACCAGCGAGGCGCCACACCACCGAGCGTCAACTGCCACTGGAGCACCTGCTCGCGGCCCGTCGTAAGGGAAAGTCAGGGCAGGGAGTCGATCTTCGGATCGTACTCCCAGTGCCAGGGCTCGTACGGGTTGCTGTACGCCCAGTCCGGATGGAACCAGCCGTACCGCTTCGAGTTGGCCTCCATCCACCTGAACTCAGCCGTCCCCGCGCTCTGCACCCCTCCACACAGGTCCACAGCCATGCCGAGCCCGTGGTTGCTCCGCCCCGGCACCGCCGCGAACCCAGGCCTGCGGTAGTAGACCGACTGCTGCTCGGCCAATGTCCGGTACGCGTCGGTGACGCACATCTGCCGCCCGAACTGCCTCTTGTACGCCTCGTTGAGCGAGACGAACGCGATGGCCGCGTCCGCCCGCAGCAGATGCCCACGCTGCTGAATCGGACAGAGGATGTTCTTCGGGATGAGCCCGTTGGGATAGTCGGTGGTCGCATCGATTCGCAACGGATTGCACGCGAAGGCGGCCCGACCCACCTTGTCGATCTTGATGCCCATCTTCACGAGGGCCTTCGTGAGCGATTGCACGACCTTGTCCGACCGCTTCGTCAGCGTGGAGACCTCGGCCTCGACCTGGGCCGCCGCCAGCAGGTTCGTGGCCCGCAGCTCCTGCGCCTCCGCCGCCAGCCGCTGCTTGTCCGCGTAAGCCTTGGAGATCTCATCCACCTGCAACTGCCTGGCCTGCGCGAGCACGCTCGCGTCGCTCTGCGAACGCATCATGGCCATGCTCGCGTCGCCGTCCCCTGACAGGAACGGCGCGATGCCATCGCCCACAGGCTGCTGGTAGACCAGCTCGACCAGGTCCGCGATAGGCCGCCGCATCTGCGTCAGCGTGACCTCCGCTGCCGCGAGTTCCTTGAGCTTCTTGTTGAGCTGGTCGTTGGCCGCCTTCAGATCACCGGTCCGCTTGTCGAGCACCTTCTGCGCCGCCGCCAGCTCGTTCGCCGACTTCTCGGCCTCCTTGCGCAACGCGGTGAGATCGGGCCCCTGCGCCAGGGATTCACCCACGGCACTGTCCCCACCAGCGCTCTCCGCCACGCCGCCCCCGAGTACAGCGTCGACAACCGCGTCCGGTATCGGGTCGACAGCCTGGGCAGGCTGGGCAGGAATCCCCAGCAACACCGAGGAGATCGCCGTGACGACCGCGATCAGACCCGCTGATCGAGGGGCTGACACGTTCGATTCCTCCGTTTGCGAACTCGTTACCTGGGTCAGGCACGCACGTTACTACAGCCATCTCAGTGTCCGGACCGAACTCCCGGCAGCCGTTATGCTCCGAACGCACCCTTACGGCCGTTTCCGAGCTGGATTGTCACGCCTGCCTGCGCTGATACTCCTGACACAACTCCCACAGCCAGGTCTCCGCCCACTCGTCAGGACAGCCGCTACGCCGTACCGGCTGCTGCTGCCGCTCAGGCCGCTCCCGCTCCAGCAGCCGCGCCTCCGCCGGCTTCTCAGCCGGCCCCTCAGGCACAGGTACGGCAGAAGCCGCAAACTCCCGCGACTCCCCCCTTAGCGGCGCCGGCACCAGCCCCTCGTACTCCCAATCCGCATGCGGCGGCGCCGGCGCCAACACCGGCGCGAACGCCATCCGCCCGCTCTGCCGCTCCGCCACCGCCATCCGCCCGCTCTGCCGTCCCCCCACCGCCTGACGACCGACCTGCCGCTCACTCACCCCGGCAGCGCTGACGGCCGCGTCGTACCCCACAAGCTCCCCCGCCAGCAGCCCCCCGGCCAGAATCGCCGGCGCGAGCAACGCCGCGAACAGCACCACCGGCCGCCCCGCGCCTCGCCTACCTCGTCGCCTACTGGTCACGAGCGCGACGTTAGCCAGGCGGCGTATCTGATCACTGGACCGCTTGTCATGCCTTTACCGCAGATCAGAGCAGCCATGACTGATCCGACGAAACTTAGCTGGGGCTGATGTCACACGCATGGCCTGAGGTTCGCTAGGCTTACGAGCGTCCGCCTCCGTAGCTCAGGGGATAGAGCACCGCTCTCCTAAAGCGGGTGTCGCATGTTCGAATCATGCCGGGGGCACACAGTTGATCAGGCGTTTCGCCCTCTGACCTGCGGCTTCTCAGTCGCAGGTCTTTTGCTTGGTAGGCCACCGTGAGCAGCCACATGCAGCGGTAGGTCAGAGATCTGGGGACATGCTGGGGACGATCAAGGGGGCGTTTCCCGACGTCAGGCGGTAATCGCCCCTACTCCGGCGCCACCGGGCAGGCAGGACGAGTAAGTCCGATGTGATCAGTAGTCATAGGCGTCAGTGACCGGTGACCCGGTAGTAGCGGCCTGCTCATCCGCCGGCTTCCTTCGATCTCCACATATAGTGCGATCAAGAGGGTGTCCAGGTCTGTCGCCACAAACAGATCTTGGGCGCCTTCGCTGCGTCTGCGGGATCGGATGCCCGAAGGCAGCCCGACTGAGGGGAGATCGATCGGCGATGGAGTTGGGAACTGAGCGGCTGGTGCTGCGTCGCTGGCGCGAGGAGGATCTGGAACCGCTGGCCGTGATCGACGGAGATCCGGAGGTCATGCGCTTCATCGGTGATGGCTCGGTCCGCACCAGGGAGCAGACCGCGGCCGCGCTCGCGTTCATGGAGCGGACATGGGACGAGCGTGGCTTCGGAATATTCGCCGTGGAGCTGCGCGAGACCGGGGAGCTGGCCGGTTGGGTTGGGCTGACGGTCCCCGGCTTCCTGCCCGAGGTGCTACCGGCTGTGGAGATCGGCTGGCGGCTGGGACGGCCCTTCTGGGGCCGGGGTATTGCCACCGAGGCAGCCAAAGAGGCACTGCGCTTCGGATTCGCCGAGGCGGACCTGGATCGGATCATTAGCATCTGCCACGTCGATCACCACGCGTCCGCCCGCGTTATGACGAAGCTGGGCATGCGCCAGGAGCGGGAGACGGTAGTCCCGGCCCACGGGCAGCCGGTCCGAGTCCTGGCGATCACCCGCAGTGAATTCAACGTCATCCACGGCGGCTGATCTACGGGGTCGATGCTCGACGAAACACGGTTCCCGCATTTCGGACTTACTCGCCAAGGCGGGGCAGGGTACCCCTAACCTGAGACGCCATGCAGCGTCTCGCCCTCTTTGACCTCGACAGGACACTCATCGACCTGGACGCCGCGTTCCTGCTGTGGGCCGAGGAGTTCGTACAGGAACACAAGCTGGGCCGCAAAGCTGTGCGGTGGCTGGTCACCCTGGACCGCAACGGGCTCCCCCACCGAGAGCTGTTCTTCGCCAAGGTGCGCGAGCACTTCAAGCTGTCGACACCGGCGGCGGCCATGTGGAACGCGTATCGGCGCCGCATGCCGTACCTCGTGCAGTGTTTCCCCGGAGTACTCGACGGCCTGGGCCAGCTCCGCGCGGACGGGTGGCGAGTCGGAATCGTCACCAACGGCACCGCGGACAACCAGCTCGGCAAGATCCAGCAGACCGGCCTCGGCGACGTGGTGGACGGCTACGCCCTCTCGGGCGCCGAAGGTGTCCGCAAGCCCGAGACCGGCCTGTTCGAGATCGCCGCGCAGCGATGCGGTGCAACGCTGGCCAAGGGCGGATGGATGGTCGGCGACAACCTCGTCGCCGATATCGATGGAGGCCGGGCCGCAGGCTACGCACGATTTGGATCAAGCGGGGTTCGCAGAACGGCCGTGAGCACCAGGCCGACCACATCGCGAGTGGCGTCGAAGAGGCTATTAGGCTGATGCGTCTGGAGAGCAGGTAGGGCCGTAGAACCATCCGCCGTGACGATCGCTGACGGTGGCTGATGTCCGTAGCCGGTCGGGGCGATCGCCGCCGCAGGACCTCCTCCGTCGGCCCCACGGCACCGGTGACCATGGCTGGCGTTGCCGCGCCCCTTCCGCAGCACAGCAAGAGGCCCCAGCAGCAGCCGGGGCCTCGGTGGAACAGAGTGCGCTATTCGAGGGCGTTGTTGATCTTTCCATTGATGTGGTCTTGCTGACCGTCCATGCACTTGGCGTAGACGCGGAGCAGGACGTCGACGCTGTGACCAGCGCGTTTGGCTACTTCGGGTGCGGGGACGCCCGCGTTCAGCCAGAGCGAGACGGCAGCGTGCCGAAGGTCGTACGGGCGTGCAGCGAGAGATGAAGCGATCTGAGCCGGAGTCAGGACGAGCTTGCGGGTTTTCTGCCAGACGTAGGAGTAGGCCGAACTGGAGTAGGAGCCGCCTGTCTCGGTGTGGAAGAGCCTGCCGTCTTTGGCGAGGCCGTACGCCTCGATGTGCTCGCGAAGGATGACGACCAGGGCGGGCGGGATCGGGATCTCTCGTGTCTCCTTGTCCGCCCGGTGCTTGAGACGGCGGGATTCGTGGGTCTGGCCGCTGTCGGTCCAGCGCTTAGTACTTTGCGGCCGGGCGCGCTCCAGGACGATCAGGCCCCATCCCGACTCGGGCAGGGTACAGTTCCTCTCCCTGAGGTCCGCCGCTTCCTCCGGGCGAAGCGCCGCGTAGTACAAGCATGCGAAGAGTGCCTTGAGGCGCGCGCCACGCTTGCGACCGACCTTGGGCGCGGCGTCGAGGAGCTGACGAGCCTGGGCAGGGTTGACGACGGTTCGAGGATCAACAGCGGTGACGGCCTTGGGCGGAGTCCACTTGAGGCCATCGAGCGGATTACTCTCGAACACCTTCTGTTCCACCGCCTGCTCCAGGAGGTGGTGAAGGATCGCCCGCTTGCGCCGCACGGTGTTGGCCCCGGCGGTCTTTCCTGCGAAGGTCTCCGAGATGGCGTGAAGCGCCAGGCGCAGCGTGGGCGGCTCCCCCAGCGCCGTCAAAGGCAGTGACGCCTTCTCCAACCAGTGCAGGGCCGCAGTCTGCTCGTCGGTGAGCTTCCCCCTCCGTTCCTTGGGGAGCAGCGCATGCGTCCGGAGCGCGGCGCGCAGCTCTTCAGCATCGGGCCGCCCTGGAACGTCGGCCACCAGTGCGGGCAGGAGCGTAAGCATCGCGTAGGCGTCTGTCTCGCGAGTCCTGGCAGCCGACGTGCGCCAGCGCCGCATGACATAAACCTGTGCGAACTCCAGAAACGAAGGACCGGTCGGCTCAGGTGCCAGCATCGAGACGGGAAGGCCCGTAGCCAGGTCGAATGCTTCTCCGTTCCTTGCCGCTTGTCGAAGGTCCGTCAGGAAGGCGTTAGCCAGGCCTTTCGTGCGGAAGCTCTTGCTCTTGGGCTTGCGTGCCACCGTCCAGCGGACGATGAACGCCGCCGTGGGACGGTCGGAACGGTGCTGGATTTCGCCGACCTTCACGTCGTAGGTGGTGTTCATGCCGACCTCCGCCGAGAGTCGAGCCAGGACACGAGGTCGCTGCGCCAGACGCGCAGTTCGTGGTTCGGGAGCTGGATGCAGGCGGGCGCGTTGCCGAGTTCGCGCCAGCGGTAGAAGGTGCGGCGGGAGATCCCGCCCAGCTCGTCGAGGACCTGGGCGACGGTCAGCAGCTCGTCACGACGACTCATCGGGTACCACCACTCACGTCGGGAAGCCGGGTCCCGGTGAGCGCGGCGGCGAGGATCTGATCACCAGCGGACAGACCCTGTCCGGCGTACTCCCAGTGGGCGACGACGAGAACGGTGTCTTCCTCGAAGAGGGCCAGGCGGCCCGTGGTGATCTGCTCAGTGCGCATGTGTTCCTCGCGAGCCGCGCGGAGCGCACCGAGAGTGGTGGAGTAGCGGCGGGACTTGGTCGAGAAGTGACCCCGGAAGCCGAGCATGTGCGCCCACTGGGCAAGCCGCAGGTCGGCCAGGCCCTCGACGGCCCCCAGCCGCAGACACTCGGCAATCAGCCGCCGGGCGTGCTCCCGCAGGCGGTACAGGCCGAGTTCTTCCAGGTTGTGAATGCGCCGGTCCAGGGTGCCGACACACTCCGCGGCCTTGGTCGCGTACTTCGCGATGTAGGCGGCGACGGCCTGTTCGGTGAGGTCGCCGGTCATGGTGATCTGGCGGATGTCGAGCTGAGCGCCCCAGCGCAGGGTGTGGTTCGCCGCGGTGACGGTCACCGCTCCAACGGCGTGCTGTACGGCTTGCGCCAGGGCGTCAGCCGTCGCCCAGGGCGGAGGCGTCGAGGTCGGCCCGGTGGGGCCGTCGAGACGGATCACCGCGTGGAAGTGGACGACGCCCCGCCGTTGGTATTCGGCGACCTTGGCGAAGGAGATCGTGAGCTGGTCACGTAGCTCTTTGAGCGTCAGGCCGGACACGCGGGCAAAGCGCCGGCGAAGTGCCTCGGTGAAGCGTCGCCACAGCTCAGGACTGACGGCGTTGAACAGCACCGAGCCGGTGTAGTCGTAGCAGTCAGGGCACAGCGGTTCACCGAGGCGATCCTCGGTGGGGCCGTGCTTGGCCGTACAGGACATGACCCGCCCGTGAGGGCAGGTGACGGCGTTGCGGCGGGCGTGGCACGGCAGGACCCGACCGTTCTTCTCCCGCCGCACGTGGACGGCGCCGAACGAGGGCGCGGTCAGGGTGACGAACAGGGCCGGGTGGGCGGCGACGGTCTCCGGGACGCCCTTGCCGCGTGGCCAAGGCCCCCGACCCGGCTGCGGCGGCCAAGCTCACCATCGGGCAGATCACGGCCGTGCTCAGACGGGCTCGTCGCCGCGGCGACCGCGCCGACAAGGCCGCGCGGATCCAAGCCGCGTTGCGCACCGAGCACCTGGGGCAACCTGCAGTCGTCACGTCGGCTTACGCGGCCTCGGTCCGCGCGCTGGTCACCGTGCTGGGCACGCTGGAAGCACAGGTCACGGGCTTGCAGCAAGAAGTGGAGGCGCATTTTGGCGAGCACCCGGCCGCTGAGATCATCTTGTCCCAACCTGGGCTGGGGCCGGTCCTCGGTGCCCGGGTGCTCGCGGAGTTCGGCGATGACTCTCGCCGGTATGCCTCGGCCAAGGCGCGTAAGAACTACGCCGGCACCAGCCCGGTCACCCGCGCCTCGGGCAAGAAGAAGATCGTCGCAGCCCGCTTCGTGCGCAACGACCGGCTCATCGATGCGTTGATGGCCCAGGCCGCCACCGCGATCCGCTGGTCACCCGGGGCTCGTGCCTACTACGACAAGCAACGCGCTCGTGAGGTGGACTACAACGCCGCCCTGCGCCAGGTCGCTAACCGGCTGGTCGGCATCCTTCACGGCTGCCTCAAGACCGGAACGCTCTATGACGAGGCAACCGCTTGGTCCCTGCAGTCCGGATCGCGTGCCGCTTGACACCGAAGTGTCCTGGGATGTCTTCCCGAATCATCTGATCATGGTTTCGAGATAGGCCGACGCGCCAACGTCGGTCGGGAAGGCACATCGGGGTGCGCGCCGACGGGCGCAAGGAACTGGTCGCGCTGAGCGACGGCTACCGCGAGTCCACCGAGTCGTGGCCCGACCTGCTGCGCGACTGTAAGCGGCGCGGCATGCGCGCCCCGGTGCTGGCGATCGGGGACGGCGCGCTCGGCTTCTGGGCCGCGCTGGGCGAGGTGTTTCCGCAGACCAGAGCCCAGAGGTGCTGGTTTCACAAGATCGCAAATGCGCTCGGGGTGCTCCCGAAGTCCGCCCACCCCGCCGCCAAGAAGCACCTGGCTGAGATCTGGAATGCCGAGGGCAAGGACCACGCCCTGGCAGCGGTCAAGGACTTCCAGGCCGCCTACGGCGCCAAGTACCCCAAGGCCGTCGCCAAAGTCGTCGACGACCTCGATGAGCTGCTGGCCTTCTACGACTACCCGTGCGAGCACTGGGTGCACCTGCGCACCACCAACCCCATCGAGTCCACCTTCGGACACCATCGTCCGCCACCGGACCAAGGTCACCAAGGGGCCGGGTTCGCGCGCGGCCGGGCTCGCGATGGCCTTCAAGCTGATCGAGTCGGCACAGAAGCGCTGGCGAGCGGTCAACGCGCCCCACCTCGTCGCCCTGGTCCGCGCCGGGGCGACCTTCGTCAAGGGCAAGCTCGTCGAGCGGCCCGAGGAATCACCGGCCATCGAGGAACTTCGATAGCCGCCTAAAAGATCTTGATCCACATTGCTCCCCAAGGCGGAACAGGACCCGCTGGGCGTTGCTGAGTGCCGACAGGTACTGTAAAGACCCGAAGTCAGTCAGTGGTAGGTCAGACCCGGCCGGGAGGCGCTCACCTACATCCTCACTGTCAGCGGTGCATATACACCTTGCGGGTCCGCACGTGATCTGGGGTTGACACGTACGCGCTGCCGACTCCGAGCTGCTCGATCTGCTGGCTCAGGTCCTGCCCTTCCCGACCTCGCAAGAAGCCGGCTGTGGTCTTGGATTCCGGATAGTTCGTTCGGAAGATGACCTTAGTACCAGCATTACCGAGGACGTCCCGGTGGAAGTCCGCCGTTCCCTGGCTGGCGACCACCACCGGGACACCGTACTTGCGCCCTTCCTTCATCAGCTTCGGCAGGGTGACATCCTTTGCCAGCCGGTGGGCCTCGTCCAGGATGACGGCCAGCCGTAGGACATCCGCCTGTCCCCAGCGGAACATTTCCCGATAGATCTTCCGAAGCAGGAAGGCCCCGGCCGCGAGCTGCACGGTCTCCAGGTTGAGTCGGCTCAGATCAACGACCGCTCCGCTGTTCCAGGAGGCCAGGAAGGTGTCCGATGGTTCGTCCGGGAACAAGCCGAAGTCAGTCAGGGGCCGGATGCGGTCCCGGGCGTGCCGGCCACGTGCCACCTGTTCCGCTTGTTCCACTGCGGCAGCGAACTGCTGCATGCTGGGGACGCCCCCGGCGATCTCGTAGGCACTCCGTAGCCCGTCGTAGACATGGCTGCGCTGGATCTCGCCCAGACCGCAGACATATCCGATGATCTCGGCGACCTCCCACGCGGTCTCAGTACGCGAGCGTGTCTCCGCCGACGGCAGTTCAAAGGGGCTGAACGGCAACCCCTCCGCGGCGTCGATGACCTGGGCTCCCGGTGGAGGGGCCGCCGCCATGTCGCCGTGGAAGTCTACGATCAACGAGGGCAGCCCCTGACCGGCGAACTCGCCAATGATCCTTCGGGTGGTCACCGACTTGCCCTGGCCTGGTATGCCCAGGACGAAGGCGTGTGGGCTCCCCTTCGTACTTATGTTCCAGATGACCGGTGCGCCCCCGGCATCCCTGCCCAGCTCTACCTCGACCGTGGAGGGCCAGGGCTTAGCAGGTTCGTCTTGGTCGGCGTTTTCGAAGATGACAGGCGCGCTGTCGCCGTCGGGTGCCTGAGAGAACGCATCGCTCGCCGACTCTTTCGCGGCGGCTTCCCCGGCAGCGGCCGGTGATGAGTCGGTGCTCTGGGACGACTCAGGAGGTGTTTCCGGGCTTGGCGGAGTGGCCGCACCACCGACCGTGGTGAAGCCGGCTTTGCCGAGGTCGCCCGCAGTCAGAACCTTGATCGACACGTCTCGGTGCTTAGCGGGGAAACCGGCGGCGCCGCCGGGGCTGATGACATACCCGGTCTTGCCGATCTCGGCGGGCTCGGCCGATTCCTCGATCCGGTCGATGTTGCGGTGTAGCTCGGTGAGCCGACCAGCTTCGATGAGACCATGGCGGGCGGACCGTTCCGCGTAGTAATGGAGCAGCCCGGCCAGCCGAGAACGTTGCAGGGCGCCGTCCAGCCGCGGCGGGTCGACGGCGAAGAACTGGCGTTGCAGCACCCTTTCGGTGTTCTCAAGCTGGTCGACGATGTCGTCGGCCAAGGCCTCCGGCAGCTGTGCCGCACGCCGTCCCTTCACCTCGATGCACTCGATACGCAACGAACGCTGGGTGATGCTGACGAGCAGCAGGTCACATCGCCGAGCCGGTTCGTCCTCATTCCCGGACCGCACGCCGAAGATCTCCGGATGCGCGTCGATGGGCACCACGATTCGGCCGTCGAGCTGCCCACGAAGCTCGAGATGCGCCATGACAGCGGCCAGACTGACCGCCTCGACGGACAGCGAGGTCTCCCGAAGCAGGCGCAGCGCGAGCCTGCCGGAGACTAGCAGTAGTCGGCTGAGCGCATGCGACACCGACTTCTCATCTTGAGCCAGGCCGAGGGCCCACATGGCCTCACCCAGGATGCGCCGTACTTCACCGTGATGCGCGGTGGTGACGGTGAGCTTCTTGCCGAGCCCTTCGAGGAAGTCCGGCGTGTAATCGAGAAGGTAACGGCCGTCGTCCAGTTCGTCGGTGGTCACCTCCTCGAACAGCTCCGGGCCGATCCCCCGGTCCAGGGTGACGACCCAATCCGCGCGGTTATGGCCGGCACGGAGCCTGCGCAGGTCCTGCGGATCCAGCTGGATCGCCAGCGCCGGTACGGCTGCCCTCAGGCCCAGGTGGGCGGCAACGGCGGCCTGGTGGGCGCGGTGCGCCCCCACAATGTCGGCCTCCAGCCGACCGGCACCGCGCGGCTTCAGCGCCGGCGTCACGAACCACGTGGCGGAGCCATCAGGCGCGCGCTCGGAACGCAGCGGGGTGAGCAGATCCTGGAAGGTCGTGGTCCATGGGCCGACCTCCGCTGCCGGGTCGGTGACTTGGCCACGGGCCATGTCCTGCACCAGGGCGAGGTGGTGTCCCTCGCGGTCCTCGGCCAGGCGGCCCAGATCGCGAGCGGACAAGCCCATCGAAGGCACCAGGTGCGTGGCGGTGCGCCGGATCTCTCCTGATGCGACGGACCGCTGCAACTCACGCAGGTCGGCGACCGGGTCAGTGTAGGAAAGCCGGTCGCTGTAGGCGATGAGTTCAAGGCGCTGCGGATCGTGCGGCGGCGGGCCGTCCTGTTCGGGTGCCTCATCAGGCAGAACGAGCGGTTGCAGGGCCCTGCGCAGTACCGACCCCGAACCTGGGTTGACTGCCATGATCCGCAGTGTCCCGGTGCCGGGATGGGCGTCCCGGTAACTGCGGATGCGGTCACCGAGCGCCTGGGCGGAGACCGACAGATCCACGTTGTCACGGGCGATCTCGATCGCCCCGCAGATGACGTCCGAGGCGGACTGTGGTTCCTTGACGTCCGGAGGCAAGTAGAGGGCCGTTCCGTGGGTCAGTTCCTCGGTGTAGACGAGCGCCTTCCCGTCACGATCGACCATGACGAACGGCATGTTGGAGGGCGACAGTCGGGACACCATCGCCTGATCGACCCGCCCGGCCCGGTTCGACCTACGTTTCCCCTCCTGGGCGACCTCGCCGGCCCATTCGCGCAGCAACTGGTCGTGCGCCGCCACCCAAGCCAGGCGCAGCGGGTGGGTGGGTAGCAGGACGAGCCCCCGCACCTCGTCAGTCGCGGTGCCGACCCGGACCGCCAGCGTGTCCATCGCCAGGAGCGCGATACGCGTCTGCGGTGCGGCATTGTCCAGGATCCGGCGGTAGCTCTGCACATAGCTTCGTACCTGGTCGAGAAGTTCGTCGTCCCAGCTCAACATCTCGACCACATCCCGGGGTGTGCGTGCCTCGAGGGTGGTGAGCAACTTCCGGCGGCGATCGGCCAGGGTCTGCGGGATTTCCAGCAGGCGCTGCTCCGCCTCGGCCGGGTCGATCGGCTCGCCGAGCGGGGAGTGGACGTCGAAGGCGAACACATCGGGGGACTTGAGCATCCGGCGCTGGAGCTCGACGATCACCCGCGAAGCCTTGATCTGAGCGCGACGGCTGCCGACCCGGAGATCGAACACCTGACGGGCGGCGTCCCATGCCGGAGTGCCCTCGGTCAGGTCTCCGCCAGTGTCGATCGCGATGGTGAGCACCGCCTCGGGGAGGGAAGCGGCACCCGCCGCGCGCAGGACGGACGGGGGCATGTGGTCGTGCAGTCTGACCTCGAACTGGTCGCTTTCGGCCGCCGCCTTCTCATCGTGCAGGTCGAGGTCGTTGCCGTCGGCGTCCTGTGCACGGACACGGATCACGAACAGCGTGCCCGTGGCGAGGTCGTCCTCTCCGAGGTCCACTCGCAGCGTCGCCCGCCGTTTGTCGCCCTTCACCTTCGTGGTGGCCACCGGCGGGGTATCAGTCGTACGGAGGTCGGACGGAGGCAGCATCTCCACCCGCCATGACGCGACCGAGGTCGTCTTGGACGGCTCGGTCGCCCACTTGACGGTCACCTTGCCGGGCTGGTCAGGTGCGACGTCGCAGTACAGCTGACCGTCATCGTCCGACAGCCGGAGCTTGCACTGCGGATCGACCTTACCGTCGTCCCGGCGGAACGGAGTTACCTTGATCTTCTCCAAGCCGGCCTGCTGGACCTCCGTAAGCGGCCAGTGTTCAAATGTCAGCCTCCCTGCATGACGTTCCTTGATCTCACGGCCCCACGTGACCGGGTTGGCCAGTATTCCGGCTGGCTGCCGTTCGAGAAACGCCAGCAGTTCCTGCCGGAACGAGCCGGCCTTCACCTCTCCCTCGGCCAGGCGGTCGACGACCCGTGCGGTCGGCCGCGTTGGCCGGGCAATTGCCGCGACCGCCTTCGCGTTGCGCCGCAGCCGTGCCTGGGTTCCGTCGTCCCCCAGATCGGGGACAAGCCCGACCTGCCACAGCTCACGGCCGACCGTGTGGACACTCGGGTCCGCCGCGACCGCGCCCAGGAAGCGGGCCCAAGTCTCAACCTGGCGAGTGCGCCCGAGAACCCGCTTGACCTCGTTGACCAGCGCGGCCACGGCGGTCGCCGACAGTTCCTTCTCGAGGGTCTCAGTGACCGTCGTGAGCAAGGTGATCAGCGGCAGTGGTTCGAAGGAGTTGTCCAGCGAACTGGCCGCATGGCCCGCGCCTGCCGGAACGAGCAGCAGCAGCGGACGGCCCTTGCGGTTGCGCAGTTCGATCGCCCGGTCGGCTCCGATCTCCAGCGGGTGCCGCGGCTCGAGATGCGCGAGCACGTGAACCTGGCATTCGATGCGGTGGCGTTCTACCTCGTCGGCGACGGCATGAGCGTCCACGGTGGACAAGTCGTCGACCCGGACGCAGTGTCCCGGCCGCCGCTGCGCCAGGCGGCTCCCCAGGTGGCCCGCGATGCGGTCGATCAACGTCCGCGGCAGCTCTGCGTTCACTCTGTCTCCAAGGGGTTGCGGACGTACTGGGCGGAGAAGTCGTCGCTCAGGCCGTCGAAGCAGCCGAGCAGCCGGAGCCGGCGTTTAAACGCTTCGAGATTCGCGGCAGCCGCAGCGCGATTGTCCACGCTATCGAAGGCGGCCGGCGGGCGGTCGATGAGAATACCGAACCGGTCGCGTAGAACCTTCAGCAGTTCCACGATGGGCATCCTGCCGCGAAGGCGGACCTCGGGACCCTGGGCTGTGGTGAAACAGACCAGGAGAAGGGCGTACATCAGGTCGTCCGACGGCGCGTACCGCCACGATCGGCGGGAGTTCGGCGAACCGGTGATCAGCCCGTACGGTTTCTTAATCCCGCCAGTGGACGAGAACCACCCGACCTGGTTCTTCAGGGCTGTGCGAGACAATCCTTCGACCAACAGGGTGGTGAGCTGCTCGATGGAAAGCGCTTCGGAGTCCCTCACCGAAGCGATGAACTCCAGGTCCTCATCGGTGCCATTCTCCTCCGTCTCCGCCTCGATCTCTTGAATCCTGATGTCCGCGTAGGTGTTGATCCGCATGTCCTCCCGCAGGCCGACCATGGCCACCAGGCTGTCCGGCATTGGTAGGTTTCTGATCTCTTCGCCGCGCTTCCGAAGGGTCGACAAAGCCGCTTCGCGCAAAGAACGCAGCAAGAGGCGGTCGGGCATGAAGCCGCTCATGATCTCCAGGTCCCGCAGCACGCACTGACGGGCCAGCTCGTCCGATGCCGACCCGCGTACCCGCGTGAAGTCGCAGTACAGTTCCAGAGGGTTGGCGACATCGGCGTCATCTCTCATGTCCTCGGATTGCTCTCCGGTGTTGAGGACATGCCGCGTCGCCCGGGCGACGCGCAGCGGCAACTGAAACAGCCGCAGCGAGATCAGCGCCGCGAACCGGTCGACGAAGGCCGACGGAGTCAGTCGGCCCCCATAGGCGACGAGGTAGTCCAGCAGGTCGCCGGCCAGCCCACGGGTGGCTCCGGGTACGACGCTGCTGCGGAATCCATAGGTGGCCTCCCGCGCGCCGAGTGGAGTGAACTCCTCCAGGAAGTACAGCGACAGCAGGGCGTTGATGTCGATGTCGGTCCGGCCGTCGTACTCCGGTACCCACTGGCCGTCGACGCCGATCTTTACTCCAGCTCCGACCGCCTTCTCAAGTGCGTATCGGAGGTTCTTCTCCGGAGCCTCGACGCCGAGCAGCTTCAGCCGCTCGATGAGCAAGTGGTAGATCAATGTGTGCGCATGGCGATGGCGGCGGGTTTTGGGGAGGCCCGCACGGTAGCTGGCGATGGTCAGCGGCTGGATGTAGTCCATCTGCGTGCCCGACCGAGCCCGCCCCTTGGCACCGATCCGCACAATGGACGATCGCAGCCATCCGTCGAGCACCTTCATGCCATGCTCGTCGTCAAACCCCTCCAGGTGTTCGTTGGCCGCGAGCGCGCCGAGGTAGTGGCCGTAGTCGTCGGCGTCCTTCGGCGCTGACGACATCCGGCCCTGTTTAACCACCAACTCCCACAGGTGTGGTAGCAGGCGGTCCACGTCGATGTCGTTGAGCTCCACCAGCGTCAGCTCGGTGAATTCAAGACTGCGCAGCTGCTTTGGGATGACGATAGTCATGCTCGCTCCAAGACGATGCGCCGGTCGACGGTCATCGCACGCCGTGCCGTCCCCGCGGGGTTGACGATGCTGACGGCATTGGCCGGGCTCCGCCGCAGCGCGGCGGCGAACGTCTCGACCTCCTGGCGGACGGAGTCGGCGGCGCTGTCCCCGATCAGCTCCCCGTCAGCGGCCCGTATCACCAGCTCGAAGGTGTCCAAGGTGAGGGTGAGGGAGTGCCTGCTGACGTGATCGAGCCGGAGTGCATCCGGACGCCACTCGACGTACTGAGAAGGGTGCTCCACCCGTTCGAGGGAGAACTCCGTGGCCGGGATCTCCTTGAGCACCGCCCACTTGCCGCCAGCCCCCTGGTCGGCTACGGCCAGGTCACCGCCCCGGTAACCTGGCGCGCCCAGCAGTCTGCTCAGTCCTAGCAGGACCCGCCCACGGATCTCCTCGGGCCGTTTACCGGAACCGAGCAAGGCCTCCTCGAACTCGCCGAGATGCCTATAGACTCGGACGGTCTTGCGTCCCAACCCACCAGAGCTCCAGAGGCCGAAGAAGAGTCGCCGCTGGACTCGCTCACGGTCCCGGTCTCCGAAGGCCGTCGGGTCGGCCACCACCGACCGGTCGGCGCGGGCGGCCCGCTCGACATCCGGTGCCGCGGTGTTCGCTGGGTCGAGGTCGGCCCACTCCCGCACCAGGTAGTCGGCCGAGCGGGGGTCGAAGGCCAGGTCCTCGACAAGGGCGTCACCGGCCCGGCGCAGGTCCATGCCCCGTTCGCGGGCCTGGTGCACGCCGTCGCAGGACCGGTCGCCCGTGATCAGCCAGGCCAGGGCCGAGCGCACGTCCCGGAACGTGGCGCGGCGCTGGCGCCGCAAATGCGAAGTGGCGACGAGCTCCTCGACGGCCTCCCGCGCCGGGCCGCGCAGCTCGGCGGCGTTCCGCACCATGGGGCAGATGTCCCGGGACAGGCAACTCTCACACTGCTTCCACTGCTCCGGCGCAGTGAAGCTGTCCAGGATGCGACCGGCAAGGCTGGGGGCATCGCCGGGCCTGCGGGCCAGGGTGCGCCGCTTCAGGTCCACCAGCGCGATCGTCTCATCGCCGGCCGGCTTCCCCGACATCTGGCTGAGAACCTCGCGAGCATCGTCCTCGTACAGGTCCTCATAGTCGGTGAAAAACTGCAGCAGCCGCCCATCGTTGATCGCGAGCAGGACGGTGTGCCGCTGCGGGTCCTCTTCTGGAGCCGGGTCCAGCGCCTCGCGCATCAGATCATCGGAGGACTTTCCATCGTGCGACTCGCTGGCGTCGTAGACGGCCACGAACGTGTGACCATTCAGGTTCATCCGCCATCCGGCAGCGTTCTCACTGATGATTTGTGCACCATCCTGGTGGAGTCTTTCGCTGGTCTTCACCAGGAATGACGTCTTGCCGTCACCGGGGTTGCCGGTTAGCAGCACCAGGCGCAGCTCACCCCGGGCGATCGCGGGCAGCAGCTCGGTGTCCAACAAGGTCGGCACGTAGGTCCGGTGCGCGAACTCGTCGTCCAGGCCGCGATTACCGCTGTTGCCCACGCTGCTGGCCCGGTAGAGGCCACGCAGGTTGTCCACCACCGGATTAATCAGACGCTCCCCCTTCGGCGCGACGATCTCGTCGAGCAGCCGCAGCTCGGCCGCCAGCTCTTCTGCAGACGCAGGACGCATGGCGGGGTCGGCGTGGGCGGCGGTGAAGAGTACGTTCAGCATCGCCTCGCCGAGCGGCCCCCAAGCCTGGCGTTCGTCGTCGGTAGGCGGGAGCAGCCGTTCCCGGTCGTCGTCGCCGCGAGCAGGGTCCCCGGCGTAGGCGGGGCGCCCCAGCATCGTGTAGATCATCGTGACCGCGAACCCGTAGATGTCACTCTGTACGGTGGCGCCTTGTGCAGCGCGCAGTTCCGGGGCCATGAACGGCGGTGTGCCGACCACGGTGGTCGCCCGAGGGCGGCCCGCGACTCCGAAGTCGATGAGCTTGGCGCGACCCTCCGGAGTGATGATTACATTGGTCGGGGTGACATCACGATGCACGAGGTTGCGGTCGTGCAGGTGAGCGAGGGCAGACAGAACGTCCAAGGCGATCGTCCGGTACCGCTCAGGGTTCGGCGAGCCAGCAGCGGCGAAGTCCCTCAGGTTGTCGCCAGGGATGTACTCCAGTACCAGGTAGCCCGGTTTGTCGCGGCTGATGTCGTATACCCGGGCGCAGTGGTCATGCCGGATGCGATCCGCGGCCTTGTACTCCTGCTGAGCATGAGAGGCGGCGGCGTCGTCATGGAACTGCTTGATGACCCGGTCGGCCTCTGCGGAGGTGTCCCATGCCCGCCAGGTGTGCGCGAAGCCACCCTGCCCCAGGCTTTCTTTGATCTGGTATCGGTCGGCGACGACGCCGCCGACCCGAAACTCTTCTGCGGCGCCAGTTTCCCCCACCGTAACGCGCTCCTTGTTCATCGCCTCGACGATCTGCCCAATCCGCGTGACCGCCGTGGCGGCGTCAGGACGTTCGCGAGGGTCGTCAGCAAGGCAGTCCGCTAGGACGGGACCGACGACGGGAGTTCGTGCGATGGCCCTTCGCACCTCCTCTACCTGGGGTTCGGCAGCCAGGTCACCGAGCACCCACCCACTGAGCGCGAGCGCTAGGGAGTAGACGTCCGAGGCCGGTGTCGCGTTCGCGATGCTGGCGCGGCACTCCGGCGCGCGATACGGCACGCCGGGATCGGCGTCGGCACTCATCTGGGGAGCGATGGTGCGTTCCCCCTCCACTCGGGCCAGGTAGAAGTCACTGAACTTCACTCGCAGACCGCGGCCGAGGAAGATGCGGCGGGGGTAGAGCCCGCGGTGCACCAGCCCCGCTTCGTGTACTTCGGACAGGCCTCGGAGGGCATCGGTCACCACGTCGATCGCCACCTGCTGCTGCAGCCGACCGTCCTCCCTGATGGGGTCATCGATCCGCAGCGAGGTGGCCAGGCTCTTGCCGCGCGCCGGGACGACGGGCACGACGATCCACTGCCGTGCCTCGTACTCGAAGCTGGGGTGGATCTGCCAGGCGCGGTCGCGTTCCTCCAGCCGGTCGAGGGCCAGCCGCTCTCGCTCCGTGATCCCCTGCGGTGATGCATCGGGCCCCCACCCGTGCATCGGGTAGCACCGGAGGATCACCGTGCGATCGCCGTCCTTGGCGTGGAAGCAGCGGGCCGTTTCGATAGGCTCGATCTCACCCATCACCTGGTACGGCCCGATGCGCTCAGGCTTCGGCTCACGTCCAGGCAGGCCGAGGAGGAAGGCGATTGTCTCGTCCCGCATCGCCTGCAGCCCGGTTCCGCACGCATCGTCCTGGTCCCGCAGCCACAACGCGGCGTCGGCGAGCTTGACGACGGCGTCCCCGTCGGCGTAGGTCGGGCCGACCACCAGCTCGACGGTGTCGTGCGACAGGACGATGCCAGCGATGACAGGACGGCCGCGGACCTTCGATCCGTAGCCAGGCACCCGGGAGCGGAGCTGACCTGCGAGTACTCGTGCCAGGTGGTTGGCCCGGTCCAGCGGATTCCGACGTTCCTCCCCCTTGACCCGCCAAAACTGATCTCCGAGTTCGATGCGCGGCCCCCAGGCCTTCTCGTCCAGGACGAAGATTGCGTGGTCTCCGACCACCACGAGATCGAGGTCGTCGCGGCGGGGACCGCTCAGCTTGCGACCGGCGATCACATGCCAGGAGCCGGGGAGGTCACGGGCAAGGCTTTCGGCGGTCTTGCGCTCGCCGGGGCCCTGGTACTCCCCCATCACTGTCAATTCAGCCATGCTCACACCTCATAGTCATCGGGCCAAGTCGATGAATGGACTCCTGCGCATCCATGGAGTCGGCCGAGATACGGGCTGTCTCGGGTGTAGGTCACGAGGAGCTGGTCACGGGCCCGGGTCATCCCGACGAAGCCGACCTTGCCGCGCTGGGCCGCCTGCCGATCGCGTTCAGAGTCGTCGCCGGAAGGGCTGGGCAGGGTCTCCAGACCGAACAACACGACTACGTCGAACTCGTGGCCTTTGGCCGAGTGCACCGTCATGATCTTCACACCCGGAGAGCACGGGTCGAAGGTCGCGGCATTGCTGCGGGTGACGACGAGGTAAGGCACCTCGGCCCCGTCGAGGGCTGCCCGCAGGCGTCCGAGCGATCCTCGCCACTGGGTGATGAGGACGGCGATGTCCTGCGGTTCCCGCTCCCCGTGGTCGAGCATGCGACGAATCTCCCACGCCACGGCGGTGGCCTGCTCGTTCCAGCTCTCCGCCCAGATCAGTTCGACCGGCTCACCGTCCAGAACCGCGTCGTCTGCCGCCGGCTCGGCATCCGGTTGCGTGGTGGACGCCGCCTGGAGGATCTGCCGGGTGCTGCGATAGGGACGTTCAAGCCGTAGTTGCGTTACCCGCCGACCGGTGAGCGCCGGAGGGCGGTCCGCGTCTCGGTAGAGGGCCTGTCTCGGGTCACCCGCGAGAACAGCACCGCCGCGGCCTGGCCTCACGGTCGCCAGCGCGAACCTGATCCAAGCTTCGTGGAAGTCCTGGGACTCGTCGATGAGCAGGGCGTCCACGGTGTGGGCGATGCCTTTCACCAGTGCTGCGGCCACATCTTCCTCAGCCTGCTCCGGGTCGTTGAGGGCGATCCGATGCCTCATGGCATGGGAGAACTTCCCGAACGTCGTAACCTCGACATTCGGGTAGTCCTCGACGAGGCGGCGCAGGTACGGCACCAGCGCGTTGTTGTAGCACAGGAGCACGATGCGCCAGCCAGGATGCTGGGCGGCCAGGTGCCGTGCCCGCCCGGCCAGCACTAGCGTCTTGCCGCTACCCGGCGGACCGGAGAGCAGGAGCACGTCGTCCACCGGGATCGTGGCGGCAGCGGCCTGCTGGGCGTCCAGCTCGATCCGCCGCCGATGCCGCTCCCCCCGTCCTGGATCGAATGCACCCCGGCGGGAGCGAACGTTGAAGGTCAGGGTGGGTGCCAGTGCGGAACGCAGCGACGTCAGATCGTCCGATTCGAGTGGACGCGGTTCCAGCCGGGCCAGCCATTTTCCATCTTCTACGTCCGCGAAGCCGAGCGCACGTGGCGGCCCGCCCCGCGACGGCGCGGCGAGCGGTTCGGAACAGGCGCCGAAGAGGACGAGGCGGTGGGGCCGGAAAAGCTCCAGGATCGGCGCTTCCAGTCGTAGATCCGAGATCTTTCGGTTCAGCCGGGAGAACGGCTCGCGCGCCGCCGGATCGTGCCCGTTCAGGTCAATGTCGATGGTCACCAGCCCATAGGCGCGATCGACCACGATGAGGTCGGGCCGGTCGTCGCCGTCGGCGCACAGCGCCAACGCGTCTGGGGCGAGATTCTGCGTCAACCGGCGCAGAATCGTCTCCCGCAGCGGCTCCGTCGCCGCTTCCATGCACAACTCCCCACACAGAACGGCCACCCGCCTAGGCCACCGGGCAGATGCCGCGTATTTCATGGACGTGCTAAGACATATACGATCAGTGAACGCCTTGTACAAGAATTCCAAATTCTCGGCGAGAAAGAGCCCGTTCCCACCCAGACCACCGCCCCCCATCCGCAGGCATCCGAAAGCATGGGTTCCGGTGGATTTATGCATAATCTGGCACCTATAGGTCGTATCACCTGGTTTTTCTCGCCAGATTCCGCCAAAGCCGCATGGAAGTGCACCGGTTGAGGGCCGACGGGAAGCGTTGTAGCGCAGAACCTTGTCGGCCACGACAACTCGAGGCCTAGACCGGTCAGCGGGTCGCCTGTGGGTCTCCCCTGCCGCAGGAGCCGCCAGCTACGTCCGGTCGTGGGCCGAGATGCTCCCCAGCATCGAGCTCGCCGAGCGTATCCATGCCGTCAAAGACGCGCGAATGTGGGCTCTGGTATGAATTGCGTGATCTCGCCCCGGTAGCGCTGTCGGGCTTGGTGATCATGGTCGGTGATGATCTCGGAGTTGCTCGCGGTCCTGTTCCCGCATCTGGCGTTCTTGCATGTCGGCCGGTGACAGGGCGCGCGCCCGTCGCCTGGCTTTCGACGCGGTACACGTGATCGAGGTCTCTGCCAAGACCCATGCGCGTGATGCAGCGCTGAAGATGCTGGTCGCCGTCGGCGAGTTGAATCATGCCGAGCGACTCGCCGTGGCTGACGGCTCCAGCCTCCTGTCAACGAACGAGTTGGTAAAGGCGGTCGCCGCTACCGGTGACCTGGATAGGGCCGAAGCGATCATTCGCCGCATCAGGGATCTCTATCACGCAGCCAGGGCTTGGATCGAGTTGGTGACAGCCATGGCGCATGCCGGTGACCCTGATCGCGCAGAATCCGTCGCCCGGGCCATGACCGACCCCGGCGACAGGAGTGAAGCTCTGGCCGCTCTAGGGCGTGTTTCATAAGCGGGTCAGCCAGTCGTTGATGATGGCGATCTGGACGGTGGCCTCGTAGCGTACGGCGAGCTTGTCGTACCTGGTCGCGACGGCACGGTGGCGTTTGA
>NZ_JBHZBH010000058.1:0-40047 GCF_042754765.1 Nonomuraea sp. NPDC059194
ACGCCGCCGAGCCGATCGACTACGTCGACGTGGACTGGACCGCGGATCCGTGGACGGAAGGCGGCTACGGCGCCCACATGCCTCCCGGCGTCGTGGCCACATACGGCGAAGCGCTCCGTGCACCCGCAGGACGGATTCACTGGGCCGGCACTGAGACAGCAACCGAGTACATCGGGTACTTCGAGGGTGCGCTGCAGTCCGGCATTCGCGCTGCGCAGGAAGTCCTCAAGGCCGGATAACGGCCCTCCTCGAGAGACCTCGGCAACCGGGTGTCCCAGATGATCATCATCGTGGCATGGTAGCTGCGGCACGGACAACATCGCTCCACGTCGCAGGAGGGGCGCAGCGTGCACGTCGCACCGCGCTCTCTCCGGTCCCCTGAGGAATGGCCGGTGGGCGTCCCATTCAGCGTGCGCGATCGAGGAGCATGTGAGGGTAGCCCCGGTTGATCCGGTCGCCGAGGCATACATCGAGGCCATCGATGAACGTTTGAAGGTGTGTGATGGGGTGTCGGGACTATCCGTCCAGGATTGAACGCTAAGCACAAAACCCCAGTTCAGAGCCCGCCGATCGGGGCGGCGCTGTCGTTCAACACGGTGCTGAGCATCCCGTACGCCATCGAGCAGGTGCTTCCGCTGCTCAAGAAGTAGCGCGGGCCGTCCGCTTCCGGATCCGCGAAGATCATGCCGTGCCCCGACTCCACGACCTGATCTCCGCGGCCGGCTACACCACCGGCGAACCCGTCGCCGTCGGCCTCCAGTACGGCGACGCGCCCCCCATTCTCGCCACGCACGGCCCGCCCCTGACCGCGATGACCCTGACCTACGCGGCCTCCCTGTCCAAGCAGGTCACCGCGGCCTGCGCGGCCCTGCTGGCCCGGCGCGGCGACCTCGACCCGGGCTCCCCGCTGGCGCACTGGCTGCCGCACCTGCCGGCCTGGGCGCGAGCCGTACGGGTCAGGCACCTGCTGCACCACACGGCCGCCCTGCCCGCGGACGCCGACCTCGACGCGAGCGCCCACACCCCTGACCGCACCTCCGCGAGCGTCCTGCAGGCGCTCGCCCGCATCCCCGCCCTGACCCGCCGCCCCGGCACGGAGCACACCTACTCCAACGCCGGGTACGTCTGCCTGGCCGCCGTCGTGGAGCAGGTGGCCGGGACGCCGCTCCCGGCGTTCGCCCGCACCCACCTCTTCACCCCGCTGGGCCTGACCAGCACCCGCTTCTGGCCCGGCCCCGACCCGGCCCCGCCGGGCGCCGCTCCCTTGCACCCCCGGCACCCGGCGCCGCTGTCCCTCGGCGATGGCGGCCTCTGGACGACCCTCACCGACCTGCTGCGCTGGAGCCAGGCACTCAACGACGACGACCTGGCCCTCACCCCCATGCTGCAGACCCCAGGACGCCTCGACGACGGAACCCCGCTCGACTACGCCTGGGGCATGGCCGTCCGCACCCACGCCGGTCACACCGTCTACCGCCACGGCGGCGGCTGGATCGGCCTGCGCGCCCTGCAGGCCCGGATCCCCGAGCTGGGCCTGAGCGTGGCCCTCATCGCCACCCGCGACCACACCGAACGCCGGCTCCCCCTCATGGACAGCCTGCTCACCGCGTCCCTTCGAGGTGAGCTTTGAGGTGCCGGTTGCGGTCCAGGATCAGCCTGGTCAGGTAGCGGCGCAGGACGAGCAGCTCGGCGAGCGTGCCCAGCGGCCCGAGGGGCGCGGTGAAGTCGGCGCGAGCCGTCCCGAGGTCACGCCGGCGACGGCCCGCTCCCGCGAGGCGCTCATCGACGCGGTGTGCGCCTCCACCGACAGCGACGCGTCGAAGACGCGTTCCGGCGGCGCGTGGACCAGCGTGACGAGCTCGAAGCGCGACATGGCGCCGACCCTAGCCGCCCTCCCGCGGCCCGCGGCTCCCGGGGGCGGCGTGCCCGTGGGATGGCCGGGCGCCGGCCAGGGTGGTGAGGCCGGCCGTGACGGCGGTGGTGAGGTCGGCGACCATCTCGTCGTCGACGGGGAGCCGCAGGATGTAGATGGCGGCCGACAGCGAGCCGGCGATGAGCACGTGGGCCAGCACGGGATCGACGGGAGCGGCCAGTTCGCCCCGGTTCACGGCCCGGTCGATGATCTCGGCGAAATTGGCCTGCTCCGCGGCCAGGAAGGTGTTCTGGAACCGGGTCACCAGATCAGGATTCATCGCCAGCTCGTTCGCCAGGGCCGGCCCCAGGTATTGGGTCGCCGGGGCGGACAGCCGGACATGGAAGGTGCGGGCCAGCGCCAGCAGATCTCCGTGCAGCGAGCCGGTGTCGGCCAGGGGAGGAAGCTCCTGACCGTGCACGGAGGCGGCGAACGCCATCTCGGCCTTGGAGCCGTAGCGGCGATAGATCGCCGCCTTCCCGATGCCCGCACGGGCGGCGACCTGGTCGACCGTGAGGTCCGGGTACCCGACCTCCTCGATCAGCGCACGGGCCGTCTCCAGGATTTTGTGATCCACGCGACTGTCGCGGGGGCGTCCGCCCGCTTGCTTTTTCCCTGCCATGAACCCATGATACGAGACGCAAGTACCGATACTCTAGTTCCGTAACCAAGGTCGGAGAATCCCATGACCAAGTGGGCTGGCTGGATCATCGCGTTCGTCGGCGCCGCGCACACGATCGGCGCCCTGACCATAGAAAAGGCCGCACACCATGCGGGAGCGTGGTTCAGCGGGCAACTGTGGGGACAGGACCTGGCCGCGATGAGCCCGGCCAACAGCGCCTACTGGCTGAGCCTGAGCAGCTTCGGCCCACCCCTCCTGCTCGTCGGCCTGCTGGTGTTATGGCTGGAGCGCCGCGGCCTCGTCCCGCCCGTGTTCATCGCCTGGACGCTCGGCGCCCTCACGCTCATCGACGCCGTGGTCCTCGGACCCACACCCGGCCTGCTCATCCTGATCGCCGCCGCACTGCTGCTGGTCGCGGCTCGCCGCGCACGAATCCCGGAAGGTGCCCGATGAGACTGCCTCGCTCCGCCCACGCCGAGAGGCCGTGGCGCATCCACGAGTTCACCCCTGACTTCGACATCGAGGACGTGTGGTCCTACCGCACCCCCGGCGCCGGCCCGGACGACTTCCCCGTCATGCTCGACGCCCTGCGGGCCGTGTACGACCCGACGAGGGAGCCCGCTGCGGTGCGGTTGCTGTTCGCGTTGCGCTGGAAGCTCGGCGTGCTGTTCGGCTGGGACACCCCTTCGGCGGGCCTGGAGCGGGTGGGGTCGCTGCGCGAACGGCTTCCGCGCGACCTCGCCGAGACCGCCGAACGCGCCACCCCGGCCGCCGACCCGTTCAGCGAGGTCTACCTGCTGGACGACGAGGCCGCCCGTGAGCTCGCGAACAAGACCGTCCACACCATCATGCACCTGGGCTGGGTCCCGACGGGCAACGGCGAGTACGAACTGCGGCTGGCTGCGCTGGTCAAACCCAACGGCCTGTTCGGACGCCTGTACATGACCCTCATCGCCCCGTTCCGCTACTGGATCGTCTACCCGGCGCTGACCCGCCGCTGGGAACGCGCCTGGCGCGAACGCGAACACCTTCTGGCCACGGAGCGCCCCCATGCGTGAGCCACGAGCGATCATCGTGTGCGTGTCGGTCTCCCACGGCAACACCCAGCGCATCGCCGACGCCATGGGCGAGGTCCTCCAAGCGCGGGTCGTCACCCCCGAAGAGATCGATGCGGACGAACTCGCCACCTACGACCTGGTGGGATTCGGCTCCGGCGTCTTCGGCAGGGCCATCCACCCCCGGCTGCGCGACTTCATCCACGCGCTGCCCGTCCGGCGGCAGGGAACGGCCTTCGCCTTCATCACCAGCGGCTTCCCAGAACCGCCGTTCCGCTCCTGCCTCCGCGATCTGAACCGCCTCCTGGCACGGAAGGGCTTCGAGGTCACCAGCGCCTTCTCCTGCCGCGGGTTCGACACCTGGTTCCCGTTGAAGCTCGTCGGCGGCATCGGAAAGGGCCACCCCGACACCGCCGACCTGCAAAGCAGCGCGCGCTTTCGCAGAACAATTACGAGCCAGGTTCCGCCGGGACGAGCGCAGAAACTCTCACTGACCTGCGCCCCCGGGCGGCCTGACATAACGGAAGAAAAGGCGAGCGGTGACGGCCGCGATTCCCGCGATCGCGGCCGTCACCAGCCACACCATGAACGTCGGATACAAATAGCCGAGCTGGATCCACGCCGCGTCACGCCCCCGCGCCAGGAAACGATGAATCGGCGCGATCGTCACACACAAGCAACGGCAGCAGGTACGGCACCAGCCGCCACAGCCTCCGGCGGGCCGGCCGGCGACGCGCCCGGCCCAGACCACGGGCGGCCAGACCAATCGTCAGCAGGGTCAGCAGCACGAACAGCACATCGGTGCCGAAAGCCGCCCGGGACGGCTCCTGGGGCACCCGCCCTTCGAGAATGGCCACCGCCGCGCTCCCGGGTGCCGGGCACCAGCGCGAAGGTGCCGGCCAGGACCAGGAGCGCGATGGGGATGTTGACGAACATGATCCATCGCCAGCCCAGATACTCGGTGAGCGCGCCGCCCAGCAGCAGGCCGACAACCGAGCCCAGGCCGCCCATGGCGCCGTACACTCCGAGCCCCTTGTTGCGCTGCGGCCCGGCGGGGAAGGTGTCGGCGAGCAGGGACAGCGCGGCCGGGGCGACGATCGCGGCGCCGACGCCCTGCAGGACGCGGGCGGCGATCAGCACGGTCCCGTTGCCGGCCACGCCGCCCAGCAGGGAGGCGGCCAGGAAGACGACCAGCCCGGCGCGGAACAGCCTGCGCCGCCCGAACAGGTCGCCGGCGCGGCCACCCGCCAGCAGCAGGCCGGCGAAGGCGAGGGCGTAGGAGGTGAGGACCCAGTCCAGGTCCGCCTCGGCGATGTGCAGGCCGGCTCCGATGACGGGCAGGCCCACGGTCACGATGGTGCCGTCCATCACCATCAGCAGTTGCACGGCGGCGATCACCAGCAGTGCGAGGCCGCTTCTGTCAGGACGGGAGGTGGTGTGCGTACTCAGGGGGGCAGACCAAGTACGGGAGAAAGGGACAGTCGTCCACTCCCACCTCGGCGTCCACGGCGCCTACACCTTCGCCATGCCCGACCTCGCGCCCGGTGCCATCCGCGACCTACGCGACCCGAATGCCGCCGAGGACGACGAGATCTGACCAGCGTGGCGGAACAGAGGGTGGCAACGTGGGAGTCATGAAGGAGACACCGGACTTGGCCGCAGCGACCTACGAGGACCTGCTGCGCCAGACGGCCTGCCGGTAAGGCTGGCCCCACCAGCCGCCATCTGTGACATCCCCAAGGGTGATGCTCGGCCAAGAAGCTCGAGGGAGCTTGACCATACAAAGTGTGAGTGGTTTATTACTCACATGACGATGACGAGTTCGCGTCGGTTGTCGACGGCGGAGGAGCGACGCCACACCGTCCTGCGCACGGCGATCAAGGCTTTCGCGGCACGTGGTTACTACGGCACCACCACGACCGAGGTTGCCAAGGCCGCCGGCATCTCGCAGGCGTATCTGTACCGGCTCTTTCCCGACAAGGAGGCGCTGTTCGTCGCGGTCGTGGACTACTGCTCGGCGCGGATCCGCGAATGCCATGCCGAGGGTGCGGCGGCCGCCGCCACGGCCGAGCCGGCTGCGGTGCTGGCCGCGATGGCCGCCGCGTATACGGAGCTGATCGCCGATCGCGATCTGCTCATGGTGCTTCTGCATGCCACGTGCGCGAGCAGCGAGCCGGCGATTCGGGAGGCGGTGCGGGCGTGTTATGCCAAGCAGGTCGAGTATGTGCGTGCGGCCTCGGGTGCCTCCGATGAGCAGATCCGCCGGTTCTTCGGTGACGGCTTGCTGGCAAATGTTCTCGTCGGCGCCGACGCGGCCGCGCTGGATGCGCGGTGGGCGCGCACCTTGCTCGGCTGAGTCGTCATCGGGTCGCATGTGAGCGGCCCGTTTTCTTTTACCACAAGAGTGAGTGGTTAACCACTCACTCTTGTGCAGGAGGAAGGGATTTCATGCCTGGGTCCGGGAGATCACGGGGCGGTCTGATGCTGGCGTTGCTGGCCTTCGCCCAGTTCATCAGCGCCATCGACTACAACATCGTCTATGTGGCGCTGCCGGAGATCGGCCGCCAGATCGGGTTTTCCACGCAGACGCTGCAATGGGTGGTCAGTGCGTATGCCGTCGCGTTCGGCGGGTTCCTGCTCTTGGGCGGGCGGGCCGCCGATCTGCTGGGGCGACGCCGGATGTTCGCTGCCGCGCTGGCCCTGTACGGCATCGCGTCCCTGGTCGGCGGACTGGCGGCCTCCCCCGGTCTGCTGATCGCGGCCAGGGCCGTGCAGGGACTCGGCGGTGCCTTGCTGTTGCCGGCCACGCTGTCCCTGATCAATACCACGTTTGCCGAGGGGCCTGCGCGCAGCCGAGCCCTGGCGGTCTGGGGCGGCGCCGGGGGCGTGGGGCTTGCGCTCGGCTCTCTGCTGGGCGGTGTTCTCACCGATGCCCTCGGCTGGGAGTCGGTGTTCTTCGTCAACGTTCCGCTCGCTGCCGCCGCCGTTGTCGGGGCGTTTGTCCTGTTTCCCGTCGAACCTCGTGGTGACCGGCGCGGCGGTTTCGATCTTCCTGGCGCGCTCAGTGCCACGCTGGGGTCCACGCTGCTGGTTTTCGGGCTGGTTCAGGGGCCGGAGGCGGGATGGGGCAGCCCGATCATCGTGGGTACCTTGCTCACTTCAGTGGCGTTGCTTGGACTGTTCGTCGCGATCGAGGCTCGCTCCGCTGAGCCGCTGATGCCGCTGCGGCTGTTCACCAACCGCAGCCTCACCGCCGCCATGGCGGTCACGTTCATCTTCATGGGGACGTTCGGTGCGCAGTACTACATCCTGACTGTCTATCTCCAAGACCTACGTGGCTTCGACGCTCTGGCGACGGGCTTGGCGTTCCTGCCGGGGGGCCTCATGGCTTTGCTGGGTACCAAGGTGAGCGAACGGATGCTGATCCGGACAGGCACCCGCACCACGCTACTCACTGGCCTCGGGCTGGGGGCCGCCGGAATGATCGCATTCGGGCTGGCGATGTCCCCGCAGGGCGGCTATGCCGTACTCTTGCCCGGCATCGTCATGATCAGCCTCGGGCAGGGCATCGCTTGGACGGCCATGTTCGTGGCCGCCTCCACCGGCGTCGCACCGGAACGTCAAGGCATCGCCTCGGCGATGGCCTCCACCACCCAGCAGATCGGCAGCGCGGTCGGATTGGCCGTCCTGGTCGCCGTCATCAACACCGGCCCTGCTGGTGCCGCCACCACCGACGGACTCCGCACCGCCGGTTTGCTGGCGGCCGCGCTGACTCTCGTCGGTGCGGCGGTGGCCCTCACCCTGCGCAAGCCCAAAGCCTCAAGGCCAGCGCAACGGGTCGCTTCGACATCACCCGGTGACACACGCATCGGCAGCTGACAGAGGCGCGGGGGCACGTGGCACGCGAGCCAGTCCCGTACCTCCGCGCGGAAGGCCTCCTCGGCAGGGGTGAAGTCGAGATCCACTCACCCAACCTAGCGCACGCTTGGTTACTTGAGAAGCTCGACGACGCGCTCCGCCAGCGGGGCGGCGCTGGCCGGGTTCTGCCCCGTCACCAGGCGGCCGTCGACCACGACCTGCGGCTGCCAGTCGGGCGCGGGCTCGTGCGTGGCGCCCCTGGCGACCAGCGCGTCGGCCAGCAGGAACGGCACGGTGTCGGCCGCTCCCGCGGCGTTCTCCTCGGCGTTGGTGAAGGCCGCCACGCGCTTGCCCGACACCATCGGAGCGCCGTCGGACAGCGTCATGTTCACCAGCGCGGCAGGACCGTGGCAGACGGCGGCCACCACGCCGCCGTTCTCGTAGACCTCGCGGCCGATCCGGGCGACGCCGGGATCGTCGGGAAAGTCCCACATGGTGCCGTGGCCACCGGCGTACAGGACGGCGTCGAAGTCGCGACCGTCGAGGTCGGCCAGCCGGCCCGCCTCACGCAGCTCCTCGGAGTCGAGGAAGGCCGACTGCGCGGGGTCGGCGGGGTCGTAGCCGTCCTGCGGCGGCTGTCCGCCGAGAACGCTGGCCACCCGCACCTCGAACCCGGCCTCGCGGAAGGCGTGCCACGGATGGGCGGCCTCGGGGACGTAGTATCCGGTCTTTCGCATGCCCCCCAGGTCGTCGTGGCTGGTCAGGGCGATCAGAATGCGCTTGCTCATGGCATCGATGGTGCCGCTTCCGGCCATCAGCCACAAATAGCCGACAATCGCATCAGCCATCATAATACTGATATGTCGCTCTCGCTTGACCTGCTCAGGACCTTCCTCGCCGTGCACCGTACGGGCTCGATCACGGCCGCGGCGCAGACGCTCGGGCTGTCACAGCCCGCGGTGACCGCGCAGGTCAGAGCGCTCGAAACAGCGCTGGACCGGCCGTTGTTCGATCGGTTGCCGCGCGGCGTCGCGCCGACCGCCGCGGCCGACGAACTGGCCAGGCGGGTGGCCGGATCGCTCGACGCGCTGGCCGAGGTGGTGGGCTCGGAGCTGCCCGCAGGGCAGAGCGTGCACCTGGGCGGGCCTGCCGAGTTCGTGTGCGTGGAGGCGGTGCCCGTGCGCGCGCCGCTGGTGGCGGAGGGGCTGATGCTGCGCACCACCTTCGGGCTGACCGACGACCTGCTGGCCGAGCTGGCCGCGGGGCGACTCGACCTGGTGATCTCCACGGTACGGCCCCGCGTGCGCGGCGTGCAGGCCGAGGCGCTCTACGACGAGGAGTTCGTGCTGGTGGCGGCGCCGGGCGTGCCGATGGACGCGCCGATCATCGCCTACGCGGAGGACCTGCCGATCATCAGACGCTACTGGCGGACGGTCTTCGGGCGGCGGGCCAGCATGACGGCCCGGGCGATCATCCCCGACCTGCGCGGCGTGCTGGCCGCGGTGCGCGCGGGGGCGGGGATCTCGGTGCTGCCCGCCTACCTGTGCGCCGCCGACCTGGCGGAGGGACGGCTGGTCGCGCTGGCCGCGCCGGAGGTCCCGCCACTCAACACCGGCTACCTCGCGGTCCGCGCGGGCGGCCTGGCCAGACCCGCCGTGGCCATGGTGTACCGGCGGCTGCTGGAGGAGTTCCGCAGGCGGCTGGTCCCTACTCGGTGAGCCGGGCGGCGAAGGCGTCGAGTTCGGCGACGACCTCGGTGGAGATGCCGTGGCGGGGCAGGCGGGAGGCGACCGCCGTACCGAAGCCCGCCATCCTGACGGTGTCGTCGATGAACGCGTCGAGGTCCTCGGGCCACGGGAAGGACGGCTGGCTGATCAGCAGCGACGCGCAGCCGTGCGCCGCCGACCACAGCCCGAGGGCGAGCGTCTGCGGGTCGCCGCGCAGCACGCCCGCCGCCACACACGCCGAGACCGCCTCCACCATGTAGGCCCGGCGCTCGGGTCCGTGCGACCAAGTGCAAAGTAACTCTGAGTAGCGGCTGGAGGTGTGGAGGTGATGGCCTGGCCTCCGCATGTGTGTCTATGAGAGCACATGGTCGCGCGGTGGGATGGCTGTGTGTCCGCTCGCGCCGTGATCGTCAGGGCGAGCGGTCCGAGCGGGGTGTTCACGAATAGGTTCTACCTGCGTCGGAGGGAGTACTTCCTTGATCGCTTCCCGTGGGAGAAGTGATCGTTTCCCGAACCTTGCCGGGGCAGTTCTGCATGGGGCGACGGCTGCTACTCGGCGGCGGGCTGCTCATTGACCGCACGGGCGAGCGCGACGATCCGCTCCAGCGCCGCCGCGTGCCGCGCGAACGCCTCCCGGCCCTGCGGGGTGAGCCGCACGTACGTACGCCGCGCGCGCTTGTCCTGACTCTTGCGCACCATGATGTATCCGGCGCCGACCAGCGCGGAGATCTGCTTGGACAGGGCCGAGTCGCTGGTGCCGATCGAGTCCCGGAGGAAGCCGAAGTCCACCCAGTCGGCCGGCGCCAGCACCGCCACGATCGACAGCCTGGCCGGTACGTGCAGGAACTCGTCGAACTGCGTATCCATCAACCCTGCCCGCTCCCCTGCTGGACGAGCGACCTCATGACTGAGCGGTTGATGGGCGCGGCCGCGACATATGCGAGGGCCGCCAGGACGGCGCCGGCCATGGCCTGCGACATCAGACCATGCGCGGGCGCGTCGAGGAGCGCGAAGGCGAGGATCCGCCCGGCACCGAAGATCATGCAGACGCCGATCAGCACCGTGCTGTGGTACAGCACCTCCTGGGTGGTGGGCTGCCTCCGGACCGAGGCCCGATATTCGTAAATGATGCCCACTGCTACGTACAGGCCGAATCCGAGCGCGCAGCCGATGAGCTGCCACGGCGTTTCCAGATCGATCGAGGCGAAGCCGACAAAGAGGCCGAGTGCGACGATGATCACGCGGGGCATCGCGAAGCTACGGCGGACGATCTCGTTCCTGGTCGTGTCCTGGAGTCGGCGGATGTCATCAAGTGAGGACTGAGCGTCGTGCGGGTTCAAGAAGGCCACCTCCGTGGTCGGCATGACTACTTTCCTATGAGGAAAATAGCATGTACTTTCCCCTAAGGAAAGCCGTTGTATCCCCCGAGGCGCGCCGGTTGCGGCCATGCTGTGGAGGGTGTGAGCACCTGGGGATGGGTGTTCATCGGGCGTACACCTCCTGCTCGGTGGGGTGATGGTGGCTATCGGAGGCGGCGGCGGGCGGCGGGATCGCGGCTGGCCACGTGGTCGGCGACGGAGTCGACGCCGGGCCTGTCGTAGCGTTCCAGGGATCGGGCGGAGGCGTGCCTGGAACGGGCGAGCAGGGTGGGCGTGTTGGTGCCGTCTTCAGCTTCGTGGGTGAGGGCGGAGTGGCGGAGCTGGTGCAGTGTCCAGCCGCCGAGCAGCTCGAGTTCGGCTGCGTCGACGACCCTGGGATGCGCCAGCGTCCGGGTGAGGGCCTCGAACAGCTCGGCGGCGCGCCGGTAGGACAATCGTCCGCGTCCGGTGATCTTGCACACGTCTGTGGTCGGGGTGCGGGTGGGAGCTTTGCGGTCGGTGAGGAAGACGGGCCCGCGAGCGCGGCCCCTGAGGAGACGGGGCAGGAGCTGGGCAGTGCCCGATTGCCAGTGCACCCAGTCGGTCGCGCCGCCTTTGGACAGGACCCGGCCGCGTTTGTCGGCCGGCAGGAGGTCGGCGATGTCGAGGGTGAGGATCTCCTGCGCTCGGGCGCACGTCTCATACAGCATCTTCCAGAGGGTCTTCTCCCGGACGCTGACTTGGAGGTCGAACAGGGCGGCGAGCTGATCGCGGGACAGGGCCTTGGTCCGATCGGGCGGAGCGGGCCGTCGTTCGATGCCGAGGATCGGGTTGTCGGCGAGCCAGCCACGGTTGCGCCACCAGCCGATGGCTGCCTTCATGATCGACAGCTCGCGGTTGACGGTGTCGGCGTCCACGAGACGGGCCCGCTCAACGAAGGCGCCGGCCAGGAAGTCGGCGGTCGCCGGGTCGGCGAGTGTCGCGAACCGGGTCGCGGGCGCCTTGGCGCCGCGGCGGTCCTTGCCGAGAGGAGGCTGCTGTCCGCAGGCGAGCCAGGCCCACGTCGTCAACGAGATGCGGTAGATCCGCTTGGATGACTCGCCGATCCCGGCCGAGCGCAGATATGCCTCGACCGCGTCGCCGTACGTCTCGGGACGATCTTGGCCGAGGGGGATCACGTCGGCGGTGCCGGCACTCATCATCTCCCGCGCCTTCTACTCTGCCGCAGTAAATGCGTACACCTCGATCTTGATCACCGAACGAGGCGGTCCAGGTCAGTATGGCCGCGATCATGAGCGTGCCGCAGTAAATCCGGGGTTTACTGCGGGACCGTGTGACGGGGACGTCCGGCCTGATGGGGTGGGAAAGATCTATGCAGGGCCGCCAGGATCTCCTGGCGGCCGGCCGAGCGAGTCGATCCAGCGTTCCAGCCGGTCGCCTTCGCGGGTCATGAGCTCGGGGTCGCGGAAGGTGTTGGTGAGCAGCGAGATCCCCTGGTAGGCGGCGATCAGGGCGACCGCGAGGTCGCGGGAGTCGCTTCGGCCCATCGAACGGAACTGTTGCTCACTCCAGTCGATCAGGCCCTGCATGACCTTGGCCACGGTGCGGTCGAGACCATCGGCGCGTTTGTCGAGCTCCGAGGCCAGGGTTCCGGTGGGACAGCCGTACTGGGCGGCGAGGTCGCGTTGCTGCACCCAGCCGCCGATGAGCGTCTTCAGCCGGTCCTGCGGAGTGGGGAGCTCGTCGAGTGAAGCGATCATTTCCTGCAGGCCCTGCGCGTGCGCGCCGATGGCCGCCTCGACGAGGTCGTCCTTGGTCTTGAAGTAGTAGTAGACGTTGCCCACGGGGATGTCGGCCGCCTGTGCGATATCGGCGAGCGTTGTCTTCTCCACGCCCTGCTCATGCAGCATCCGCACTGCGGCGGCCGTCAGCCGCTCCCGTTTGCCCCGCTTCGTGATGACCGGGGCCCGATCGCTCTTCTTCAAGTCGGTCACCTAACTAACCATAGACAGCAACGGGTTCGGCTGGCTATGGTTGCGCTCCAGTTAGTCAACTAACTTGATCGGAGAAATCTCCCGGTATGACTGATCGCAATCGATGGGGAAAGTTCATGATCGTAGTAACGGGAGCCACCGGCAACGTTGGCCGACCGCTCGTGCAGGCACTCGCGGCAGCCGGCGAGCAGGTGACGGCGGTGTCCCGAGGAGTCTCGGGCGTGGCGGTGCCGGAGGGTGTCCAGTACCGCCAGGTGGACCTGGCCGCCCCTGAGAGCCTTCGGCCCGTTTTCGACGGCGCTGACGCGGTGTTCCTCCACGACGGCGGTGCCGGCGAGCACCTGCTGAGCCCCCAGGGCATCCTCGACGTCGCGAAAGCCGGTGGCGTTCGACGGGTCGTCCTGCTGTCCTCCCAGGGAGTCGCAACCCGACCGCAGTCGTCCTCCCATGGGCAAATGGGACGGTCCATCGAGGACGTCATCCGGCAGTCGGGCATGGACTGGACGATCCTGCGGCCCGGTGGCTTCGCCTCCAACGCCTTCGCGTGGGCCGAGACGATCCGCACGGGGCGCACGGCCGCCGCACCATTCGGGGATACCGGGCTGCCGTGGATCGACCCGGCCGACATCGGCGAGGTTGCCGCAGCAGCCCTGCGCGAGGACGGTCACGCCGGGCAGGTCTACGAGTTGACCGGGCCCGCCCTCAGCACGCCCCGGCAACGAGCAGAGGCGATCGGCGAGGCGATCGGCGAGCCGATCCGGTTCATCGAGCAGACCCGCGACGAGGCCCGCGCGCAGATGCTGCAGTTCATGCCCGAGCCCGTGGTCGAGACCACCCTCGACATCATCGGCAATCCCACCCCCGCTGAGCAGCGAATCAGCCCCGACGTCGAACAGGTCCTCGGCCGCACGCCCCGCACGTTCGCCGAATGGGCGATCCGCAACATCGCCGCCTTCAGATGACCCACCAGGGGTGACGTTCCGCCGTTTCCGCGCCCGTACCCGGCACCAGTGCAGGCGCGAAACGGTCATCACGTCCTCGGACGACACACCGAGAAGCAGCGTTCCTCCAACGCAGACAAAGCCCCCAGCTCAGATGGCGTTTGGCGACCGGTGTCACGTTGCCCACCCGAGTGCGTGGCTTGTCTCCTTTCGTCGGCTCTTGGGGGAATGTGCAAGCCGGGCACGGCTTGGGCCCAGCTGCCCCGCCCGGCCGGGGCCGACGGCACCAATGGCTGGGCGATCAAGCGGCCAGCTCGACGTCGGCGAAGTCGACCTCCTTCAGCAGGGGGTCGAACGGATCCGGCCGATGACGTAGCTCGTCGGTGGCGTACGCGCCGAAGCGGCTGATGTGGGCCCGCAGGTAGGGGGCGATCTGGCCGAGCTGGTCGGCGGTGATCTGCCAGCCCTCGGCGACCAGCTGCCGCACGATGTCGGAGATGTCCAGGGCGTTGTGGAAGACGACCAGGTTGGCCAGCAGCGTGTTGAACTTGATCAGTTTCTCCTGCTCTTCGGGGTCATTGTCGGCCAGCACCCCGCCGAAGCCGAGCCACTTGGAGAACCCGTTGTAGGACTCGACCTTGTTGGTCGCCGCGGTGACCCGCGCCCGTAGCGCCGGATCGGCCAGATACCGCAGCAGGGCGACGGTACGTACGCTGCGGCCGACCTCACGGAAGGCCTTGTAGATACGGTTCTTGCGGGAGTTGGACCGCAGCCGCCGCATCAGCGTGGCCGAGCTCAGCCGGCCCTCGCTGATGGAGATCGCCACCTGCATCAGGTCGATCCAGTGCTTGTCGATCAGCTTCCAGTCGATGACGTTGCGGCCGCTCTCGCCGAACAGCTGATCGATATGCGGGTAGGCGATCTTCCCCGAGGCGCGGAAGAAGATCAGGTCCTTGAAGTTGCGGATGCGCGGCATCAGGTCGAACCCGAACAACGTGGCCAGGGCGAAGACCGGAAAGTTCTGGCCCTGGGTATCGGCGTGCACCGTGGAGGGTTGGATGTCGGAGGTGTTGGCCAGCAGCCCCTCGATCAGGTGCACCGCCTCCCACACCCCGCACGGGATGAACCGGGAGAACAGCGCCACGTAGGTGTCGGAGATGTAGTGGTAGGCGATGCCGCCGAATCCTCCGTACCGAATGCTGGTCTCGGCCAGGAGATTATCGATGTAGGTGTCCACCTGGGTGCCGTCGGCGGCCACCGTGCTGCCATCCCCCCAGGCCTTGACCACATCCAGCTCCGCGAAGGCGTTGACCACATCCGCGATCGCGGCGTTCAGCTTCTTCAGGGTGATGTGCCGGTTGCGGACCATGGACAGCTCGCGGGCGGTGACGCCGGCGATGTGCTTGGCCGCCTCGTACGGGCCGATGTTGATGCCGCCGGTGAACACCGCCAGCGAGTACCGCCCCAGCTTGTCCTTGATCTTGGCGTCGGAGCCGGAGGCCGGACCGAAGTGGCGATACCAGGTGAGCCAGTGAGTGGTACGCGCCACGATCGACAGCAGCGAGCGTTCGGGCATGCGCCGCTCGATCTCGGCCGCCAGCCGTTCGGCCTCGGCATCGCTGCCCTTACCGCGGCGGCGCTTGAGGGTGGGCACACCACCCTCGTCGATGACCAGGTCGGCGTTGTCGAGGTAGCCGGCGTCCAGATGCGCGGCCGCGCTCAGATAGGCGTCCTTGAGGTGGGCGACAAAACCGGCAGGCGTATCGGGCAGCCCGACCTTCTCGCAGAACGCCGCCAGCCGTGGCCGGCACTCTTCCCAGGGCAGCAGGTGCGCGCTCCAGTCGGCGTACTCATTCGAGCCGAGCACGGCCACGTCCCCGGTGCGCAGTTCCTCGGCCAGATAGCAGAACACCATCGCCTCGAAGTGCCGGCGCGCCACCATGCCGGGCCGTCTGCGGTCGGTCACTGCGCGCCGCCAGTTGCCCGAGGCGAACGCGATGCCCGACTCCGGCTCATCCTCCTCCACCGGCGGCGGCAGCGGGATGAAGTCGCGCCGCTTGGGTGAGTGCTCCCGGGCGTGCGCCAGCGCGGCCAGCACCGAATCGTCGCTGGAGGTGGCCTTCAGCCGCAGCTTGCCCGTCAGCTCGAACAGCGCCGGCCGGTCCTTCTTGAAGAACCGGTACACCAGCAACTCGTGCGCGTCGCCGTGGAAGGCGGCGACCTCCTCGATGTCGGCCAGCTGGGCGGCGTACCCGCCGGCCTGCTCCACCGCGGCCCGCACCGACTGCACGCTGTGGGTCTGGACCACGAGCGCCGACAGCATCTTGCTCAGCGCCTGGACCTGCCCGGCGCCCGCCGCGCACGAGGTCACCGCCTCCATGGCCCGCGCCACCGCCTCCCGCCCGGCGGCCGAGGTCTCGCTGCCGGGGTCGAGACGTTCCAGCACTTGACGGTAGGTGCCGATCAGCCGCTCGCTGGTCGCGCGCTGTCGGGCGCGGATCTCCTCCAGCTCCGCCTTGGCCCGTTTGACATGGGAGGCCATGCGCTTGCACAGCATCTCGGCCAGGTCGTCGCGGGCCCGCATCTGGGCGGTGTGCGTCAGGCAGGCCAGCAACGCTACCTGTTTGACCGGGTCGTAGCGCGACAAGGTGTCGGCGTCCTGGGCGTCGGCCTCCCCCGCGAAGTCGGCGATCTTCGACGGGGCGATGCCGTCCAGCCACGCGTCGGTGTCGCCGAGCGCGTCCACCTGATCCAGCCATTTCACATGGTCACGGAACCGCGACCAGGTGGCCCGCTGGGCGGGCTTCTTGAGCCGGTTTAACGTCGATTTGCCGTCTGGCCCGACGACGAGCAGACCCTCCATCCGGGCCCGGCCGGCCTCGCCCATCCGCTCCAGGATCGTGGCGAAGATGGTGGCGTTCACCTCGGCGCGGATGCTCGTGCCCAGGTCCTCCAGCGTCGTGTACCCGAGCAGTTCCAGCCGGAGCCGGAGCAACTCCTCGATCGCCACGTTGATCAGATCCGCCGGGTTGTTCTTAGCCTGAGCCGCCTTCCGAATCGCCACCGCGGCGATCGCCCGGGCCCGGCCCGCGTCGTACTTCACGCCCTGACGCTGGCGCACCAGCTTGCGATGCGCCTTCGCACTGCCGGAGGAGCCATGGTCCGGCCAGACGTCCTCGGGCAGCTCCAGGCAGCGCCGAACGTGGTCGATCACCACCTCGGGAATCTCGTCCGGGGACGGAAACCGCGCCATCTTCTGGAAGCACTTCAACGCCAGCACCAGCGCGAAGCACGACTCCGGGCTGCCGGTCCGTTTTTCGGCCCAGTCCACCTCTTCCGGCGAGGGCGTGAAGAACACGTGCAGCACCCGCGCCGACGTCAGCCGCTTGAACTGCGGATAGGCGGTCCGCTCGATCCACGTCATCCCAAGGCCGTCCCTCGCCTCGATCCCGGCGTCCAGACGCCGAAACCGTAGCGACGATCAACTCCAACGGATGGCTTGTTCACCAAACCGCAATCAAACCCAAGCGGAGGGTCACATCATCCGTGGAATACCCTTCTGACCAGCCGTTCAGCAGCCCACTGTCCTTTTCTCCCGTACTTGGTCTGCCCCCCACTCATGTCAGGTCCTCAGGAGGTGGCGGCGCGGTAGACCGCGGCGGCGAGCCGGTCGTGTTCGGGGTAGGACCAGCCGAATCCGTAGCGGTGCCGCGTGTAGCCGAAGACGATGCCGTTGAGCGGGTCGGCGAAGGCTTCCGAGCCCGCCGAACCGTCGTGGCCGAACGCGTTCGCGCTCAGGAACGGGTAGCGCAGGCCCTTGGCCTGGAAGCCGACCGCGTAGTTGCCCTGGTCGCCGCGGACCAGGTCGGCGCCGACGGAGTGCAGCTGGGCGAACTCCCCGACGGTGTCCGGCTTGAGCAGCGGGGGCTGCCCGCCGATGCCCCAGACGGCCGCCGCGTACAGGCCGGCCAGGCCGCGCGCGCTGCCCACCCCGCCGGCCGACGCCTGGCCGTTCGCGCGGACCGTGCGGTCGTTGACGAAGGCCACCTGGTCCAGCGGGGGCGCGCTGTTGAGCCCGTAGCCGATCCCGAGGATGCTGTGCGGCCCGGGCAGGTTCGACCAGAACGCGGCCTCCTGCTCCGGCGTGGCCGTCCACCACTGGATCGGACGGAACCGGTCCTCCTCCGCCTCGGGCAGCCCCAGGTAGAGGTCCAGCCCGTACGGCGTCCGGATGCGCTCCTCGTAGACCTGCTGGAGTGACTGCCCGGTCACCCGCCTGATCACCTCGTTCACCACCGCGAACGTGACGAATCCGCCGTAGCCGTAGGCGGAGCCCGGCCTCCAGTACGGGCGCTGCGCGGCGAGGCGGCGGGCGATCACCGCGTCGTCGGCGAGCTCGGCCGCCGTCAGCCCGCCGTCGACGCCGATGACGCCGGAGCGGTGGGTGAGCACGTCCCGCAGCGTGATCGTGTCCTTGCCGGCGGCGGCGAACTCCGGCCAGTGCCGGGCCACGGGCTCGTCGAGGTCGAGAACCCCCTCCTGCACCAGCAACGCCGCCACCAGCGTCGCGGCGCCCTTCGTGGAGGAGTAGACGCCGGTCAGCGTGTCGCCGCTCACCTCGTTCCCGGCCCACAGGTCCACCACCTGCCGGCCGTGCGCGTAGGCGGTCAGCTGCGAGCCCACCTGGCCGTCCTGCTCGGCCACCGCCTCGGCGAACGCCTCACGCACCTGCTCGAAGCCGTCCGCCACCGTCCCGTGAATGTCCGTCCTGCTCATCGTCAGCAACCTTTCGTGAATGTTGGTCGCCGGCATGACGGATGGGGCGAGGAAAAGGTGACCGGTGAGTTGGCGGTCACCTTTCACTGGTTTGATGCGTCACCGGTATGACGTCTTGCCGATGGAGAGGAACCCGACCGTGACTCCCCACGACTTTCTGGCTGACCAGTTCGAGGGGCACCGCCCCCACCTGAGGGCGGTGGCCTACCGCATGCTCGGCTCGCTCACCGAGGCCGAGGACGCGGTCCAGGAGGCGTGGCTACGGCTGGCGCGCTCGGACTCCGGTGACATCGACAACCTCGGTGGCTGGCTGACCACCGTGGTCGGCCGGGTCTGCCTCGACATGCTCCGCGCCCGCAAGGCCCGGCGTGAGGAGTCGCTGGAGGACCGCCTGCCGGATCCGGTGATCAGCCGTGAGGACGTCACCGACCCGGAGCAGGAAGTGCTGCTGGCCGACTCGGTGGGGCTGGCGCTGCTGGTGGTGCTGGAGTCGCTGACCCCGGCCGAACGGCTGGCGTTCGTGTTGCACGACATGCGGGTGGTGGACGCGTTCCTGACCGCAGCGCGCGGCGGCGACTTCGACGCGCTGGTGTCCATCCTCGACCCCGACGTGGTGCTGCGCGCCGACGGCGGGGTGCTCACCAACGGCATGAAGGTCCTCCGCGGCGCCGCTGCCGTGGCCGGACAGGCAGCCACCTTCCAGCGCATGGCCACCAGCGCCGCCGCCCACCCGGCCCTCATCAACGGCCTCGCCGGCCTGGTCAACACCATCGACGACCAGCTGATCTCCGTCATGAGCTTTACCATCTCCGACGGCAGGATCGCCACGATCGACATCCTGTCCGACCCCGAGCGCCTGGCCCGCCTCGACCTGGCCGGCATGGAGTCATGACCTCTCACCGATGGTTCAGAGCCGACGTCCGCGAGCGTGGGGACCGACAGCTACCGCCCTCCGGCGGCACGCCCCTGCGGTGTACCGGCCTTCGGAGCGGGTGCACCCGGCTCATGGAGGCGTCGAGCAGGCGATCCGCCCGAGCGGCCGCTCGCCGAAGACGCCGAGCGTGTGGGGCAGACGGTGCGCGAGGAGATCATCCGCCTGCTCGCCGAGCACGAGGTCGACGAGGTCACGATCGAGCGCGCGCAGGAGCCGCCGCAGCGGTCACCCGGCGGCAAGTACCGCAGGGTGATCCCGCTGCCGTAGGCGTCAGAGGGTGGCCCGCAGTCTCGCCAGCTCGCCCGCGATCCCGTCGAGAGTCCAGTGCGCGTTGAGGCCGCTCGGGTTCGGCAGCACCCAGCACCTCGCCCCTCCCACGGCCTCCTCCTGCGGCCCGACCGCCGCCTTGGGCCTGGCGAACGCCGCCCGGTAGGCGGTCACCCCCAGCACCGCCAGCACCTTCGGCCGCACGAACTCGGCGAGCGCCGCCAGCCGCCGGCCGCCCTCCACGAGTTCCTGCTTGCTGAGCTCGGCCGCGGTCGCGCTGGGTCGGGCGACCACGTTGGTGATGCCCAGGCCGTACGAGGGCAGCAGATGCTGTTCGGCGGGGGCCAGCAGGCGCGGGGTGAAGCCCGACAGGTGCAGGGCGGGCCAGAAGCGGTTGCCGGGGCGGGCGAAGTGGTGGCCGGTCGCCGCCGACATCAGCCCCGGGTTGATGCCGCAGAACAGCACGTCGAGGGAGGGGCCGAGCACGTCGTCTATCACCCACGCAAACTACCTCGGGGTGGGGATGCTGATGCCCAGCATGCGCGCGCCGGTCTCCGTACGTGGGCGGTGCGAACTGCCCGGCGCGAACACGACATAGCTGCCCGGTCCGAGCCGCTGTCCCCGGTCGATGAACTCGCCTGAGATCACGTAATAGCGCTCCTCCCCCTCGTGCACGTCCACCTCGGGCCATTCGGTTCCTGGAGCGAAGTCGTACATCCAGCCGCGAGCATGCTCGGTGGCCGGCAGCCGCCGCCGGATGATGCCTGGGACGACCTCTACGGGTTCGACCTCGTCAACGTGAAGAATCTGAACGTCAGTCATGACCCCATCGTCGTGGCGGACGCGCACCTCCGCCCAGTGTCTGGATTGACGCCTTCAGGTACTTTCCTGTCATGAGTGTTCATCGGGTGGTCGCGCTGGTCCTGCCGCCGCAGTCCACGTTCGAGCTGGCGTGCGCCGCCGAGGTCTTCGGCGTGGCCCGTCCCGGCCTGCCCGCCCGGTACGCGTTCGGGGTGTGCGCCGAGCGTCCGGGAGCCGTGCCGACCCTGGCGGGCTACGACCTGGTGGCGAACGAGGGCCTCACCGCACTCGACGCCGCCGACACGGTGGTGATCCCCGGCTTGCAGCACCGCGAGGCACCGGCTCCGCCCGCCGTGATCGACGCGGTCGTGCGGGCACACCGACGCGGTGCCCGCGTCATCGCGATCTGCTCCGGCGCCTTCCTTCTCGCCGAGGCGGGGCTGCTGGACCAGCGCAGGGCGACCACCCACTGGCGGATGGCCGGCGAGCTCGCGGCACGCTTCCCCGACGTGCGGGTCGAGCCCGACACGCTGTACATCGACCTGGGCGACATCGCCACCAGCGCCGGCACCGCCGCCGGCCTCGACCTGTGCCTGCACCTGGCCCGCGCCGATCACGGCGCCGCCTACGCCGCGCACATCGCCAGGCACATGGTCATGCCGCCGCACCGCGAGGGCGGGCAACTGCAGTACACCACCACCGCGGCGGCCGCCGACCGCCCGCCGCCGTCGCTGGCCCCCGTCCTGGAGTGGGCCGCCGAACGGCTGCACGCCCCGCTCGCCGTCGACGATCTCGCCGCACAGGCCGCGATCTCGCCGCGGACACTGGCCCGCAGGTTCGCCGACCAGCTCGGCGTCAGCCCCGGCCGATGGCTGCTCCAGCAGCGCGTCGCGGCCGCCAGGGCACTGCTGGAGGAGACGGATCTCCCCGTCGAGACGATCGCGGTCAGGGTCGGGCTGTCGTCGGCCGCCAACCTGCGCAGACGCTTCCACTCCCTGGTGCACACCACCCCGGCCGCCTACCGGCGTTCCTTCGGCCGCCATGAAAACGGCCCAGGCGCCTGAACTACATCTGTGTCCGCGCGTACTCGTGTAGCGCGTCGCGGACGAACCTCGCCCCCGCCTCGTCGTCGTACATGGCGGCGAAGCGGGGGTCGTCGACGAACATGTCCCCGATGCCGTTCACCATCTCGATCGAGCGCTCCCGGTCGCCCTCAGCGGTGGGGGTACCCGGGATCTGACTCAGCCACCGGACGTGCCGGGCAGCCAGCGACTGAGCGTGTTCCGAGGTCGGAGAAACCCCGGCCTTCACTGCGGCAACCCATGCGGCGACGAGGTCCTCGGTGGCCTGCTTCCAGGCCCGCTGCTGGTCGAGGCTCTTGCCGTGCCACCAGTCGTTGCTCACCTGGAACGCGCGCTCGCCCCAACGTGAGATCACCTCGTCCTTGTAGAGGTCGTTGAACCCCGCCAACATGACGTCCATCCGCGGTTCCACCCCCGCCTGCAGCGCCTCGAGCGTGTGACGCACAGACCGGACCTGCCGGTCGATACGGTCACGTTCCTCTTCCAACGCGGCGATGTGGGCGCGGAGCCCGTCGAGCGCGTCCACCTCCTCGGCCAGGACCTCGGCGATGGCCGGCAAGCCCATGCCGAGCCGGCGCATGAGCAGGATCCGCTGTAGCCGGGCGACCGCCGTGGGGTCGTAGTAGCGGTACCCGTTCTCGCCGACCCGGGACGGGGCCAGGAGCCCGACCCGGTCGTAGTGACGCAGGGTCCGGCTGGTGATGCCGGCTCTCGCCGCGAGTTCCTGGATCGTCCACTCCATCGTTCCAGTGTTACCCGAGGCGGAGAGTGGTTGCGATGATCTCCGAGGCGTCGGCGTGCAGGGCTTGGGCCGCCGTCTGCCCGGTCTCCGCCAGGTAGGTGTCGACCAGCCGGTTGCCCGCAGCGTACCCCGCGCCCATCGGCAGTCCCACCGGGGTGACGCCGAGGTGCTCCGCGCCTGGGTCGCCGTGCACCCAGGCGGTGAAGTTCTGCATGCCTGTCACATCGAGCCCGGTGAGCACTTTGGCGAAGACCTCGTCGTCGTGCAGGTGCGGCACACCGATGCGGGCGGGGCCGAGCTCGTCGCCGTAGAGCTGGCGGGCGAAGGCGTCGGCCAGGCCCTCGCCGACGATGTGCTCGCCGACCGTGACGGTCATCGGGTCCCACACCACCCCGCCCGGACTCCACCGCAGGTTGTGATTGAGTTCGTGCACGGCGGTGGCCTCCAGCCGCTCCACGTTCTCGGGGAAGGGCCAGAACGTGATGGCGATGTTGCCCGAGATGCCGCCGAACCCGGTCAATCCTTTGCAGGGACCCATGAAGTGTTCGTCACCCGGATCGCCGAGGACGAACAGCACGGTGATGTCCGGGGCCTCCAGCCCCGGTGTCGCCTCCAGCAGTACGGCGAGAGCGTGGTCGAGCGCGCGTTGCATCCGCTCCCAGGCCCCGGCCGCTGCCAGGGTTTCGAGCGCCGCCAGGCAACGTTCCTCGTCGCGGTCGATGGGGAACCCGGACGATTGGAGGTGTACGGCTACCAGGTCGAGCTCGCCTGGGTGGTAGCGGTACATACCCTTGTTGGCCTCCAGCATCGAACGCAGCAGGTCAGCGCGGTCAGCGACCGGGGCCAGCAGGATCCGCCTCATGGCGGAGTAGGTGTCAAGAACAGTGATCGACATGGTCCCGATGCTAGAAGTTGACGCAGCGTCAATGTCAACCGCGGAAGACGATCGCGACGCCGAGGGCCGCATCGGCCGGGACGAAGATCTCACCCTTCGCGGTCCTGCCGAGCGCCACTCCCCTGTCGCGCAGGAACCGTTCGGTCGCGTCGGCGTCGCGCGTCGCCACCGTGTAGGCGACGAACCCCGGCAGGGCGGGCGCACGCTCGCCCGGCAGCAGCGATCCCAGGTCCGAGGCGCCCACCAGGGTGACCGCCGCGTCGCGTAGGTCGAACACTCTGGCCGCGCCTTCGCTTCGCGCGGCAATCCCGAGGTAGCGGCTGTAGCGCGCCTCCGTCTCCGGCATCTGCGCGTCGTCCACGCACAACACGCACTCGACGAGACCCACGGCTCCGTTGGGGTGCGCGCCGGGTTCGGAGGCCGCGTTCTCGGCCAGCCCCACGCGTCCTTCGGCCACCGAACCCGGCGCCGTCCCGTCGATCTCGAGGAAGCGGACCGGCTCCATCCTGGTGCCCTGCGGGGTCTCGACCGGACGCTGGACGGCGTGCACGCCGCCGTGCCCCACACCCTCGGCGGCCAGCCGCTCGGCGTCGCTTCCGACGTCGTCGGTGTCGAGCATGAGGATGTGCATGCCCTCGAACCGGTTGAGACAGGCGGCCATGTTCGCGGTGGTGTCGCGGATCGCCGCCACGATCGCCGGCAGCCGGTCGTCGGGAACCCGCAGCGGTATGGGGCGGGCGTCGACCGGCATCCGGCCGGTCGCCTCGCCGCCCACAAGCGTCACCAGCTCGATGAAGTTGCCGGGAAAGTAGGCGTGGGTGTTGGCCACCCCGAACGGCTCGGCGGGCGCGCCGGGCGTCGGCGGCAGGACGGGGTAGGCCGCCGGTGGCAGGGTGAAGCCGAGCATGCCGTACCGCTCGACCGCCTTGCTCATGTCCCTGACGACATGCCCGACGTGATGCAGGCCGAGAACTGTCATGCGTCGCCTCCGTAGGCTGCTTGCCGGTAGTCGCGGCCGAGCCGCTCGAAGATCGCGATCACCCGGTCCGCGGCCGGCGCGCAGTCGGCTCCGGTGGGCGGCTGCGCCGGCCCGAACGTCCTGTGCAGGGTGTCGGCCAGGTGGTCGGCCTGGTCCTGCAGCGCGAGCGTGACCTGCGGGGGCAGGAACGGCTCGATGGCGAAGAACCCGTAGACGATCGTGGGCAGCCAATAGTCGAGGTCCTCGGGCCGCAGGCCCTCGCGCAGCAGCCCGTGCTCGGCCAGCACGCCCAGGTACTCGCGCGAGGCCAGCAGTTTGGCGCTCTCCAGCGGCTGGCGGGCGGGGCTGTCGAGGAAGGCACCCATGGTGTCGGCGTCCCTGGTGAAGATGGCCCGCAGCACGGGCCGCTCCATCGCCGCCACGAAGAACCTGCGCATATAGCGGTGCAGGGCGATCTCGGCGGGGTCGGCGCGCATCGCGGCGACCACCTCGCCGATCATCGCCACCGCCTCCCTGGCCCCGACCGCGAGGAAGAGCTGTTCGCGGGAGCGCCAGTGCAGGTAGACCGTGCCCTTGCCGACACCGGCGCGCTTGGCGATCTCGTCGATCGCCGCCCGCCGGTAGCCCCAGCGCAGGAGCAGGTCCTTGGCGGCATCGAGGATGCGGTCGGCGCGCGCGATCCGATCGGCTGCGCTCATCGGCTCGGCCATGACGCTCCCGTCGCTATGACTGGTGACTCATGACCAAATTAGCACATTGGTCATGAGGCGACGGCGTGGCAGGCGCCGCGGCCTTCGGCGCGGGCGACGACGCGTCCCCCTTCGACCCGGAGGGCGACCTCGGTCATCTCGCCGATCTCGGACACCCCCGCCGCCGTGGCGAAGGCACCCGACTCGTCGTACACCACCCGCAGCCGCGGCCACGCCGACGGCGCGAACGCCTGGCGCAGGCAACCGGCCACCTCGGCGACGGTGAGCCGCGCCAGCGGCAGCAGCTCGGCGGGATCGCCGGTGACCAGGACGGCGGTGACCGCGGCCCCCGGCGGCAGTGCCCGCACCGCCTCCTCGGCGGCTTCCAGCCGATGCAGGCCGAGCACCGCCACCACCCCGTCGTCGGCGAGGCGCACGGGCTCGCCGCGCAGCGCGTCGATCGCGTGCGGCGGCGCCCACTGCTCGTCGGCGGGCCGTGCCGCGGGGATGTAGGCAAGGTGCGGGGGCGGCCACCGGTCGTCGAGGTCGAGCGCGGCCAGCCGTTCACAGGCACTGACGATGTTGAACGGCTCGACGAAACCGGGCGCGGCGGCGGCCAGCTGGCTCGCCCCCTGCAGCGTCGTGAGGACGGCCTCGGCCACCCGCACCATTCGCCTGCCGTCGTCCGGCGGATCCAGCCGTTCGAGCGCGAGCCCCAGCATGATCGCGTCGAATCGCATCAGCTGGGCGAACGCCGCCCTGGTGCGCTCGTCGGCGATCACCTCCGGCAGCACGTCCATGCCGAGCCTGGCCTGGCCGCGCGCCTCGTCAACGGTCGTGACAGGGGTGGCCAGCGGGAGTCTGGCGACCCAGGCGCGAGCGAAGGCGCGCACTGCCTCGCCTGCCGTACGGCCGGGCTCCGGATACGGCGGCTCGGGCGCGCGTTCGGCCAGGTCGGCCAGGACGGCGAAGTAGAGCGCCCGTTTGCCGGGGAAGTTGGAGTAGACCGCACCACGGGTCAGCTCGGCCCGTTCGGCGATGCCGTCGACCTTGGCCTCGCGATAGCCGCGCTCGGCGAACTCGTCCCTGGCCGCGGCCAGCACCTTGGCGCGGTTGCGTTCCTGCGTCTGTGCCCTGCTGAGCCGGCCCATCGTCCTCCTCGTCGGCGTTTGCCGTCCCCGGAGATCCACGATAGCGTCGGCATTCGGATGACAGCATCATCTGAATGATGATGCCATGTGAATCTGGAGGTTCCATTGACCCCCGAGATCGACCTCACCGATCCCGAGCTGCTGCGCGACCCCGCCGCCCGCTACGGGCGCGTCAGGGAGCAGTCGCCGGTGGCGCGCCTGGTCGCGCCCGGTTTCGGCCCGATGTGGGCCGTGCTGCGGTACGGCGAGGCGAAGGCGATGCTGAGCGATCCCAGGTTCGAGCTCGGCGCCGACAGCTTCATGCGGCCCGCCGTACCGGACGAATGCCTGGCCTATCTGCGGACCATGCAGGAGATGGACGGCGACGAGCACGTCCGGCTGCGCAGGCTCGTCTCGCCGTCGTTCACCGCGCGTAGGGCGGCCGCGTTCCGGCCCCGCGTCGAGTCGCTCGTCGAGGCCCTGCTCGACGAGCTGCCCGGCCACGCCGAGAACGGTACGGTCGACCTGCTGGCGCACTTCGCCGGGCCGCTGCCGATCGACGTGATCTGCGAGCTGGTCGGCGTCCCCGCCGAGGACCGCGCGAGCTGGCGCGAGTACGGCTCCGCCGTCGCCGCGGGGCACGGGCAGCGCTTCGCCGACGCCATCCCCGCCATCATCGACAGGGCCAAGGCCGCGGTCGCGCGGCGGAGGGCCGACCGGGGCGACGATCTGATCTCCGACCTCATCCGCGTCCAGTCCGACGACGGCGACCGGCTCAGCGACACCGAGCTGGTCACCTTCGTCTGGCACCTGGTCCTGGCCGGCCAGACACCGGCCAACCTCATCGCCAACGCCGTCGACACCCTGCTGCGCGCCCCCGCCCAGCTTGCCGCGCTGCGCGCCGACCCCGCTCTTCTGCCCCGCGCGGTCGAGGAGCTGACGCGCTGGTGCGGGCCGCAGCTGCTGACCATCCCCCGCCGCCCGAGGGAGGACGTCGCTTTCGCTGGCGTGGTGATCCCCAAGGGAGAGCCGGTCACCGCCGTCATCGTGGCCGCCAACCGCGATCCGCGCGCGTTCGCCGATCCCGACCGGCTCGACATCACCCGCGTTCCCGGCGCGTCCGGACACCTCGGATACGCCCACGGCGCCCACTTCTGCCTCGGAGCCGCGCTGGCCCGCGTCCAGACCGAGGTCGCGCTCGGCACGCTGCTGCGCCGCTTCCCCGGCCTGGCGCCTGCCGTACCCGAGGAGGGGGCGGCACGGCTGCCCGACCCCGGCACCTGGCGCCTGGCGTCGCTGCCGGTGACCCTCTGACCGCGATGACCCTGACGTGCACGTTCTGCGGCAAGAGCCAGCAGAAGGTCAGGAAGCTCATCGCGGGTCCAGGCCGAATCTGCATCTGCGACGAGTGCGTCGAGGTGTGCAACGAGCTCATCGAGGAGGACCTCGACCTCGAGAGCGCGCCGCCCGAGCCGATGAGACCGCGGGAGATCCACGCGTTCCTCGACCAGTACGTCATCGGGCAGGACCGGGCGAAACGGACGCTCGCGGTGGCGGTGCACAACCACTACAAGCGCGTCCGCGCGGGCCGCACGAGATCCGCGCCCGTCGAGCTCGGCAAGGCCAACATCCTGCTGATCGGCCCGACGGGCTGCGGCAAGACCCACCTCGTCCAGACGCTGGCCCGCATGCTGGACGTCCCGTTCGCGATGGCCGACGCCACCGCTCTCACCGAGGCGGGCTACGTCGGGGAGGACGTCGAGAACATCCTGGTCAAACTGCTCCAGGCGGCCGACCACGACGTGCGCAGGGCGGAGCGGGGCATCGTCTACATCGACGAGATCGACAAGATCACCCGCAGGGACGAGAACCCGTCGATCACCCGCGACGTCTCCGGCGAAGGCGTGCAGCAGGCGCTCCTGAAGATCTTGGAGGGTACGGTCGCCAGCGTGCCGCCGCATGGTGGGCGCAAACACCCGCAACAGGACTTCGTCCAGATCGACACCAGCGGCGTGCTCTTCATCGCCGGAGGCGCCTTCGCCGGTCTTGAGCAGATCATCGAACGACGGGTGAACCGCGCGGGCGCCGGGTTCGGGGCCACGGTCAGGGCGGAGCCGGACCGCGACCTCTTCGCCCAGGTCATGCCGGAGGACCTGCTGCGGTTCGGGCTGATCCCCGAGTTCGTCGGCCGCCTTCCCGTGCTGTCCACGTTCGAGCCGCTCGACGGGGCGGCGCTGACGCGCATCCTCACCGAGCCGCGCAACGCGCTGATCAGGCAGTACCAGCGGCTGTTCGAGATCGACGGCGTGGAGCTGTCGTTCGACGCCGGAGCCATCGACGCCGTCGCCGAGCTGGCGCTGCTGCGCCGTACCGGAGCCAGAGCGGCCCGCGCGATCCTCGAAGAGGTGCTGCTCACGGTCATGTACGAGGTGCCGGGCAGGGACGACGTGGCCCGCGTGGTGATCGGACGGGACACGGTGCTCGGCCACGCCGGCCCCACCCTGGTGCCGCGCTCCGCCGCGCACGAGCGGTCGGCGTAGCGGCGATCACTGGGGCTTCAGCTCGCGGATCCGCTCGTCGAGTTCGCTCTGGTAGAAGTCGATGAAGCCATCGGTATCGGGGCCCGCGTTCTGCATGACCAGCCGGTCGAAGCCGGCGTCGACGAACGGCTGCGCGACCTCGACGTAACGGGCCGGATCCGGTCCGCAGGCGAACTTCGCCACGATGTCGTCCTCGCGGACGGTGGCGCTGGCGGCCTCGAAGTTGACCGGGTTGGGCAGCTCGCTCATGACCTTCCAGCCGGTCAGCGCCCACCGCGTCGTCTCCAGGGCGGCCCGGGCCGCGGTGCGCTCGTCGGGCGCCCAGGCCATGGGAACCTCCGCATAGCCTGGCCCGGTGCCGCCGGCGTCGCGGTAGTCCTGGACGATCTCCGGCTTGGCCTCGGTCGCGAACAACCCGTCACCGAGCTCGGCGGCGATCTTCGCCGACACCGGCCCGCTGGCGGCCACCGCGATCATCGGCGGTTCCTCGGGCAGGTCGAACACCCGGGCGTCCTCCAGCCGCAGGTACTTGCCCTCGTAGGAACGGTACCCGCCCAGCCACAGCGCCCGGATGATCTCCAGCGCCTCGCGGAGCATCTCGTGCCGCACCCGGACCGCGTCGGGGAACTCGCGCCCGACGACGTGCTCGTTGAGCCGCTCGCCGGACCCGACGCCCAAGGTGAAGCGGCCGTCGGAGACCAGCGCGAGCGTCGCCGCCGCCTGGGCGATGATCGCCGGGTGGTAGCGCACGGTCGGGCAGGTCACGCCGGTCGCCAGCCCGATGCGCTCGGTCTTCGCCGCGATGGCGCCGAGCACCGTCCAGGCGAACGGCGAATGCCCCTGGTTGTCCAGCCACGGATGGAAGTGGTCGCTGATCTCCACGAAGTCGAACCCGGCCTGCTCCGCCCGCACCGCCTGGCGGATGAGCTCGGCAGGTCCGAACCCCTCCGCCGCGAGTTTGTAGCCGATCTGCATCTGCGTCTCCCCTGCTTCCGGGGCGCTCCCCCGTCCGGTTCTGCCCGGCGCCTCGTAGGGCGAACGCCCGCTTTGGTAGATCTGAGTGGCCAACCTTCAGCCCTACTGAAGGCCTTGCTAGGCTTCAGTCTGTCTGAAGGTCGGAAGGGAAACCGATGGAACCTGTATTGCTGTCAGTGCACGTGCTCGCAAGCATCGTGTTCGTCGGCGGCTCGGCCGTCGCGACGAGCCTGTTCTCCCGCTACGCGCCGGTCGCCACCGGCGTAGCCGTCGGCGCCGAGCCCGCGCACCCGCAACCGCCGGACGCGGGCGAGCGCAACCCGGCCGTGGCCGTCGCGCTGCACCGCATCACCCGCGTTTACAGCATCATGGGCCTCGTCGTGCCCGCCGCCGGGATCGCGCTGGCCACCACCCAGGGCCGGATGGGCGAGGTCTGGATCATCATCTCGATGGTCCTCACCGCCGCCGCGGGCGGCCTGCTCGCCACGCAGATCTACCCGCGTCAACGCGACGCGCTGAGCGAGCCCGACGACGGCCGGCGGCTGCGCACGCTCTCCATGCTGGCCGGAATCTACAACCTGCTGTGGGCGATCGTCGTCGTCCTCATGATCGTCCGTCCCGGCTCCGGCGCGTGATCCGCGTGCGCCTGTTGAGAATCGCAGCCGGCGTCGAGGCCGTCTCCCTGGTGGTCCTGCTCGGCAACCTGGTCACCGTCCACACCAAGACGATCAGTACCTTCGCCGGCCCTCTGCACGGCATCTCCTACGTCGTCGTGGTCGTGGCCGCCTCGCTGGTGCCGTCCGCCGCCGGATGGCGCGCCTTCCTCCCGGGAATCGGCGGGCTGCTCGCCCTGCGCCGAGCCCGATCCCACGCCCGGCCGCCTGCTTGCGGCGCCCAGGAAGGGTGACGGCCAGCAAGGAGCCGGAAGTGCAAGTTAAAGAAAGTTAAGATCGACATCTTGAAAGTTGATTTCGAGCCGAGTATATCTTTAGATATGATAGAGCAGGCGATGGACTGGCAGGAACTCACGAACCTGACCCGGGGCCAGCCGTTCGTCGTCGAGCGGGTGCGCCTGGCAGGCAGCGGCGTCGCGATCGAGGGCGAGTTCGAGCTACCGCAACTGGCTCAGCTCAACGTAGAGGACCAGGTCTTCGTCACGGCGTTCGTGCGGTGCCACGGTTCCATCAAGCAGATGGAACGGATCTTCGGGGTGAGCTACCCGACGATCAAAGCACGACTGAACCGGATCACGCAGATGCTCGACTTCGTCGAGACCGATCCGGCGCCGTCGCGGGCCGACATCATCGATCGGTTGCGCCGCGGCGAGATCACCGCACAGCAGGCATTGTCCGAATTGGAGGGTCGGACGTGATGCCGCAGTTGGTGACCGTACGGGTCAAACGTCCGGACGGTCGTCGCTTCCGGATCTGGGTCCCGGTACTCCCGGTAGTGCTCGTGTTCTCACCGGTCGTGGTCCTGGCCGTACTGGTGGCGGCCGTTGCCTGCCTCGTGTACCGCGTCAGCGTGGTGCGGGCACTCGGCACCGGTTGGCGCATCGTCTCCGCGTTGCCCGGCACCCGGGTCGACGTCGAGCACAGCCGTACAGGTGTGCTCATAGCTATCCGATAGGCGAGGTTGCGATGAACGAACAGCGCAAGGACATCCTCGACATGCTGGCCGAGGGGAAGATCACCGCAGAGGAGGCGGAGCAGCTCCTGGCCGCGTTCGAACCGGACCAGCCGCCGGCGGCCTCGCGTTCCGACGCCCGGCCGAAGGGCAAGGCGAAGTACCTGCGGGTGATGGTGGACACCGTTGAGGACGGCGAGCCGGGGCGGATCAACGTGCGGGTGCCCCTGCAGTTGCTGCGGGCGGGGGTACGGCTGGCGGCTCTGATCCCGCCGCAGGCACTGGAGCGGGTCAACGACGAACTGAACAGGTCGGGCGTGCCGCTCGACCTGACACAGCTCAAGCCCGAACAGCTCGAAGCGCTCGTGGAGCACCTCGACGAGATGACCGTGGAGGTCGACCAGCCCGACGCCAAAGTGCGTGTCTTCTGCGAGTAGCCGCCGTCCAGGTGGACGGGCGGTACCTGCAGTCCTTCGGGCCGTCGGACAAGGCGGACAGCCTGCTGTCGATGCTGGAGGATCTCGCCGATCTGTTCGAGCAGAGCGCGGCGGACGGAACCCCGCTCCGCGAAGTCGTCGGGCCGGACCCGGCTGCAGGTGCTGCGCGGCGTGGACTGCGCCGTAGCGCGGGGCAGCATCTTCGCCCTGCTCGGCTCGAACGGGTCGAGCAAGACAACGATCATGAAAATCCTGTCCACGCTGCTCAAGGCCGACGCGGGCACGGCTTCGACGTCGCCACGCAACCGGCGGACGTGCGGGAGTCGATCAGCCTGACGGGGCAGTTCGCCGCCGTCGACGAGATCCTCGGCGGGCGGGAGAACCTGGTGCTGGTCGCCCGGCTGCGGCACCTCAAGAATCCCGGCAGGATCGCCGATGACAAGCGTTTCTCGCTGACCATGAACACGTACCGCCGCAGGACCGCCTAGGTAGCTGTCTCCTTAGACCGATCAGTCAGCAATGTCGGTGGCGCGGTGCCACCACCTCACCACGGAGGAGGCCGGATGCCGGCAGATCCGCCCAGCTCACCCGCGCTGCGCGCGTCCGACGCGGAACGCGACCGGATCATCGAATTGCTGCACGCCGCCGTCGCCGACGGCCGGCTCGACCCAGTCGAGTTCGACGAGCGGCTGGATGCGGCGCTGGCCGCCCGCACCATCGACGAGCTGACCCCGCTCATCACCGACCTGATCGCGGCGCCAGGCAGCGACGGCGCACTCACGCTGCCGCTCGCTGGGACGCCGGCCGAGCCGGCCGCCGAACTGCTCACCATCAAGGAGCGGCACGGCTCGGTGCGCCGTGACGGCCGGTGGACGCTGCCGCACCGGCTCGCGCTGCGCACCGCGTGGTGCGACGTGACGCTGGACCTGACCAGCGCGGTGCGCAGCGCGCCCGAGCTGGTCATCGAGCTGCGGGTGAGCGGCGGCAACGTGGAGTTGGTCCTCGCGCCGGGCATGGTGGTGAACGCCAACGAGCTGTCGGTACGGCACAGCAGCCTGACGATCAGCAGGGACGCGGGCGACAACACGCCGGAGACGCTGCACGTCCGCTTGGTAGGCCGAATGCGGCACGGCCGGCTCGACACCCGGTGGCAGACGCCGCGCCGGTGACGCGGCAGGGCCCGGATACCGCGGTATCCGGGCCCTGACAGCTCGCGCGTAGTGCGGGTGCGGTGCTTGGTCAGGCGAGGGCGACCAACTCGTGGACAGCAAACTCGATCGGCTCGGCCGCTCCCTGGACAACCTCATCGAGCTGTCGAAGGAACTCCAAACGCGGGTCGGCCTGGTCGTGCTGGATCAGGGCATCGACACCACCACCGGCATCGGCCGCATGTTCTTCCAGATCCTCGGCGCGATCGCCGAGTTCGAACACGCCCTGATGTCGGAGCGCACCAGAGACGGACTGGAAGCCGCCCGCGCCCGCGGCCGCACCGGCGGCCAACAACCCAAGCTCGGCCTCGTCAGGTTCGGCTGGCCCGCGAGATGTATGACTCCGGCGATCGCCGACGCGTTCGGCGTCACCCGGCCCACCATCTACCGCCACCCCAAGCAAGACACTCTTAACATGAGAGCAGCTCAGAAGGTCACGTGATCGGTGGAGCTCTTATCTTGGTTGCCGCCCGTGAGGGCTCGCTCGCGTCCGGGCGGACGGTGGCGCGGGTGGAGATCTTCTCGGCGAAGATACGGGTGATGCCTGGGACCTTGAGCGCGTCGGTCTGAGTGTCGAGTGACTGACGCAGGGTGCCGTACCCCTGCTTACTTGGCCGGACCGGAGTACTCCAGGGCCAGCTCGTCAGCCAGGTCGGACGCAACTTCGATGGCGATCTCGATCGCTCGGGCTGCCAAGGGAGAGTGGGTGCGGCCGGCCCGCCAGTGCAGGCAGACCTCGCGTGGGGGAATGGCCGGTCGCAGCTCGTGGACGCGGAGCCGGTCGTCGGACTCGGCGTCGGCAGCGTGGATGGCGAGCCACGGCAGCACTGCCGATCCCATCCCGGCTCGCACCATCGACAGCAGCGTCTCGTTGCCTGCCGTACGGAAGACGATCTTCGGATCCGCGCCGGCGCGGGTGAGTACCTCTTCCATCCTGGGCTGGTCGCAGATCGACGGCCAGGCCACCATCGGTGCGCCGTCGAGCTGGTCCAGCGCGACCGAATGGTCGGGGAAGGTGCCGGGCCTGGCCACCAGCAGGTACGGATCGTCGAACAGCTTGACATGCTCGACGTCGCCGTTGAGGGGGCCGTCGTAGAACAGCAGGTCGAGGTCGCCGATCTGAGGTGCCTCCGGCTCTTCCTCGGACAGCCGGATGTCGCAGCCGGGGTGCTCGTCGCGCAGCCGACGTACGATGACCGGCAAGATCACCGTAGATACGCTCTGGAAGGTGCCGATGTCGATCCGGCCTTCGCCGGCCTGGAACCGGTCCACGGCCTCGGCCAGGGCTGCCGCCTTCGCCAGCAGCTCGCGTCCGTGCTCGAGGACGAGGGCGCCGAGCGGTGTGATCCGTACCGGCCTGGGCCCGCCCGGTCGGTCGAACACCGGGCCGCCGACAGACCTCTCCAACGCGGCGATCTGCTGGCTCACGGTCGACTGGGTGTAGCCGAGGCGGGCCGCCCCGGCCGAACGAGCCCTCCTCGGCGACAGCGGCCATCGCGGCCAGGTGCCGCAGTTCGAGATCGGTCACGGGTCCCAGCGTACTCCCAGCCATCGCTCCTAGCGATCGAGTTGATTGGAAACAATCGTTTTTCACGATGGCGCCTGGCTTCTAGCGTGGTGGCATGACAGTACGTTGCACCGGCAAAAGCTCGAAGCCCTCTCCTGCTCGTCGGGGCCGCCCTGGCGGTCGTCTACGTCGTCTGGGGCTCGACCTACCTCGCGATCCGGATCATGGTCGAGGAGATGCCGCACCTCGTGAGCGCCGGTGTCCGCTTCCTGACGGCTGGCCTGCTGGTGGGCGGGGCTCTGGCGGTGCGTGGCGGTCCGGGTCGACTGGCCGTGACCCGCTGATCCTCGCCGAACCGGTGACGGAGCCGACCCTCGTCGGTGGCGTGATCGTGGTACTCGCGGTCGCCGTCGTCGTGAGCCCCGAATTCCAACGATGAAGGGAAAGTCCATGAGCACATTCGTGTTGATCCACGGCGGAGGAGACGTCGGATGGTCCTGGCACCTGATGGAGGCCGAGCTACGAGCGCGTGGGCACGACGTGCTGGCTCCCGACCTTCCGGGTGATGACGAGTCGAAGACCCTGGCCGACTACGCCGACGCCGTGGTCGAGGCCGTCGGTGACAAGCAGGACCTGGTCGTCGTGGGCCACTCGTTCGGTGCGTTCACCGCCCCCTTGGTCGCCGATCGGCTGCCCGTCGATGTGCTGGTCCTCCTGGCCGGCATGATCCCGTCGCCGGGTGAGTCGCCGGATGAGTGGTGGGCCAACACCGGCTACCAGAGTGCGGTGGAGGAGCAGGCCAAGCGCGATGGCGGTTTGACCGGCAGCGCGGATCCATTCGTGAGCTTCTACCACGATGTACCCCGGGAGCTGGCCGAGGAGGCGATGAGCAAGGAGCGCGACCATCCGTCCAGGGCCGCATCGGCCGCTCCGTGGCCGTTGGATGCGTGGCCGAACGTGCCGACTAGGTTCGTGCTCTGCAGCGAGGACCGCTTCTTCCCGCCCGACTTCTTTCGCCGGCTGGTGCCCGAGCGCCTGGGTATCGTCCCCGACGAGATCGCGGGCGGCCACTGCGTCGCACTCAGCCGCCCCGAACAGGTGGCGGACATGTTGGCGGGCTACGCGGCTACCGCGTCTGCCACGAGGATCGAGCAGTGAACCGTTCCTCGGCGGCGGCTGGCCCGCCGGGCGTCGAAGCATGGACACGGCCCGCGCAGTAGCCGTACTCCGCCCTGCCCGCCAGATCGCTGCGTTTGGCCGTTTCCCGGGGCTCCGGCGGCGTGGAGTCGCCCGGATCGGGCCAGCGCAGGCAGCCCCGGCGGCGCGGTCGTCTACCATCGCCGGCAGCTCGCCCTGTCCGCAGCCCGTCGGCGGCGCCGCGATGAGATGGCCAGCGGATCAGCTACCTACAGCAGCCAGTGCAGGCGACTTCGGAAATCAACAGTGATCACCGGGTCCATGTCGCCCCCATGCGCAAGGTTGCCAGATAACCGGGAGTCGAACGGCCCGCGCCGGAAGAAGAGTTCCCAGCTCACGATCGTCGTTCGTTATCTCGCAACTAATCGGGACTCTCTCGGCGCCTGGAGATCGAGTACTGCGGCGAGTGGCTTGCCGGCGGCGTCGCCGAGGAGCCGTTGTACGACCCGCGGACGAAGAGGCTCCGCGTCAGCGCGGGGTGAGGACGCAGAACTCGTTGCCCTCCGGGTCGACGAGGCACGTCCACGGGACTTCGCCCTGGCCGAGGTCGATGTCGGTGGCGCCAAGAGCCCGCAGCCGGGCCACCTCCGCCGCTTGATCGTCACCGGGGTACGGCCGGAGGTCGAGATGGACGCGGTTCTTCACGGTCTTGGCGTCGGGCGTGCGGAGGAACTCGAGATACGGGCCGACGCCCTTGGCGGAGCGCAGCACCGCATGATCGTCGGTCACCTCGTGCAGGGTCCAGTCCATCGCCTCGCCCCAGAACCGGGCCATGGCCCGCGGATCCGCGCAGTCGACCGCCACCGCGGCCATCGGCCCGGTGTCCCGGTAGATCGATCGAGGCTCCAGCACGCAGAACTCATTGCCCTCCGGGTCGGCGAGGACCGTCCACGACACGTCGCCCTGGCCGACGTCGGCGGGCGTCGCACCGAGAGCCTGGAGGCGCGCGATCAGGTCCGCCTGATGGGCCGCGGAGGTGGTGGCGAGGTCGATGTGCACGCGGTTCTTCACCGTCTTGGGCTCCGGGACGGCGATGATGTCCAGGCAGACGGCGATGGGGTCAGGATAGGTGAAGCCCTCGGGTTCGAGGTTGGTCACGCCCGGTTCTTCGCTGGAAATGGTCCAGCCGAGCGCCTCGGCCCAGAACCGGCCGAGTGCGGAGTCATCTCGAGCATTCATCGCAATCTGAACAAGCCGCAACGCCATGCCGCCGACCTTATACCCGCGTGGATGAACCGCGAGGGACCGCACGCCTTCGGCTCAACCGGCGGTACCGGGCAGGTCGGGGACTTCGCCGAGCTGCCGAAGTCCTTGGGCGGGCAGCTGATCACGCTGTCCGAGCCGTCGGCGTTGGGCTGACCAGAAGGGCGTCGGGCACATACTCCCCTCTCGGATGGATGCAGTCCTGCTCCGCTCCGTAGACGAAGTAGGGGGCCAGATTGGGATGATCTTGAGGCAAGCGACCCGCTCTTCGGGTGCCACACAGGCAGGACGGCCCGGAACTCCTATAACTCCGGCAAGCCGCCAGTCAGTTGATCAGTGGGTACGGCGACGCGGTGCCAGGACCTCGGTGACCTTGGCGATGGCTTCGGCGCCGGGTTTGACGTAGCGCATGGCGGTGCGGGGGTTCTTGTGCCGGGTCTTGCCCATGATGAGCTGCAGCGGGACCTCGGCCTCGCCGAGATGGGTGGCGGCGCTGTGGCGCAGCTGGTGCAGATCGAGGCTGGCGTATTTCTCCAGCAGGACGCGGGCGCGGTCGTAACCGAGGCGGGCGCGGCGGGTGTGCGGGCAGATGTCGGCGGCCGCCGGGCGGCGGGCGGGGACCGGGCGGCGTTCGGACAGCAACAGCGGACCGCGGGTGCGCGTGCTGCCGTCGGGCAGCCGGAGCAGCCGGAGCAGCCGGGGCAGGAGGGTGGGCGGTGCCGCTGTCCCAGTACACCCACTCGATGGCGCCGCCTTTGGAACGGACGGGAGCGCGCCGGTGCTCCAGGTCGAGGTCTTCGACGTTGAGGGCGAGGATCTCGGCCGCTCTGGCCGCCGTTTCATAGAGCATCCGCCACAGCGTCCTCTCGCGCAGCGGGATGTCGCGACGGGACAGCAGCCGGTGGATGGTGGTCTTGGCGACCGCGCGGGTCTCATCGGGGCTCTCCTTGCGGCGTTCGGCCTCAGCCGGGACCGACGGGGCGGCCCAGTGCTTCTTGGTCAGGCACCAGAGCAGCCAGGAGGCGACGGCGGCGCGGTTGCGGTTCCAGGTCGCCGCCGCGCTCGCGCCCCACAGCTCGCTGAGCGCGGCGCCGATCTCGGTGTCGGTGACATCGGCGAGCGGCCGCTCGCCGCCGAGCAGTGCGGTGACGCGGTCGATGGCCGAGGCGCAGGCGCGGCGGGTGTTGGGGTTGGCCGTGCGCGGGGTGGCGAGGAAGGCGTCGACGGCCGCGGCGAGGCCGACGCCTCCACCACGAAGGGCGGTGACCTTCGGCCCGGCGCTCAAGCCGGCCGCCGCGCGGCGGTCGCAGTGCCGGCCTGGGCGATGTTGATCGGCTGCTGGAGAACAGAGCGCCCTTCTCGCCACCTGGGCGCCGCAGCCGCCGGGTTAACGATCTTGTAGTTGGAGTGTGGGCGTTCCCACGCCCACACCTGCTGAGGAAGCCCGCCAGGTGTTCGGGCTCAGGCTGACCCCGGCAGCGCAACTCGGTGCGGCTGGCTCCGCCCCTGCTGGGTGTCAGCGCTGCCCTCGACTGTCGTGGATGATCATCGGCCTGGAGCGCAAGCGTTCACATCAGCAGTTCGTGGCCGACGGTGCGCAGAAGTGGACCTCGGGGTAGTGCGGGGAGGGCTTGTCCAGCAGGGGCTGCGGCTTGCCGCGCAGGTGCAGGTCGAAGAAGGCTGCGACGTACTTGCGGGTGATGTCCATCAAGCGGGTTCGCTTCAGGCCGCCGCCGAGGTCCGCGCCGAGCTGCTGGAGCAGCATGTCGTAGTCGGTGAAGGACGGGTGCAGCGCCCCCTTCACCACCAGCCAGCGCTTCCACCCGGTCAGGTGCTCCCAGTCACGTTTCCAGGTGTTGTCACCCGAGGGGGCGCCCATCAACAGGAACGGTCGCGTCAGTCCGCTCTCGATGGGGAGGAACAGGCTGCCGTCCAGGTTGATCCCGGCGCGGACCCGGAAATCCTTCAACATGGTCTCCGGGGTGGCGGCCCCTCCGATGGACTGGCCCGCCATCGAGACCCGGGCAGGGTTGATCAGCGCGCTGCCTTTCCACTTGGGGCGCGGACCGGTCAACTGGTCGAGCACGAAGGGGATGTCGATCGCCCGGCTCCGGATCACTCTTTGGCCGAAGTCGTCGTCGTTGATGTTCTTGCAGGCGGCGCAGGTGGCGACCCGCCCGTCAGGGAAGGTGGTGGCGAAGTTCTCGTAGATGTGGTCGATGCCGGCGACCACATATCCTCTGCTCGCCAGGTCCTCGGCCAGGCCCGTGAGAGAGCTGCGAGGCCAGGTGAAGCCAGGCGACAGCACCACGAGCGGCAGACTGCGCCGGCGTCCCGACGGTTCGGCGTCAGTGAGGGCGTTCGGCCGTGTCCGGCTCAGCCCTTCTGGCGGTATGTTCTCCAGTTCTTTGATTCCCGAGCCCTTCAAGAGCAATTCGGATTCCTTGGGGTGACGTACGGCGCGCGCCGCCCGGCACGCGCTGCCGTCGGGTACCACAGGGAGACCATGAGCTCCCTCGTCTTGGCCGCGGGGACCCACGGGTCGGGGCGGGAGGTACGGCGTGCCGGGTGCCGCGGCAGCTGCGGGGGCCGGCGCCGGGGCGATAGAGGCCGTGAGTGCGAGCAGTCCCGCGACGGCGGCCAGAACTACGGGCCTTCTCCGCGTTGGGCAGGGGTCGTCGTGTGCCATGGAGTTGATCTTGCGGTCCCGGATCGGCGCCGGCATCGGCCGCGAGTCCATAACCTCATTGGCCGAACGGTTGATCTCTAGAGTTGGTGCCGTGACTATTCGGGTTCTTATCGCCGACGACCAGCAAATGGTACGCACCGGCTTCCAGATGATTGTGGACGCGCAACCGGACATGGAGGTCGTGGCCGCGGTCTCGGACGGCGCCGAGGCCGTGTCGGAGGCCAGGCGGCTGCGACCTGACGTGTGCCTGCTCGACATCAGGATGCCCAAGCTGGACGGGATCGAGGTGACCCGCGTCCTGGCCGGGCCCGGGGTAGAGAACGCGCTGCGGGTGGTCATCGTCACCACCTTCGACCTCGACGAGTACGTCTACGGAGCCCTGCGCTCCGGCGCCACCGGGTTCCTGCTCAAGGACAGCGGGCCCACGCTGCTCATCGAGGCCGTCCGGGCGGCCGCGGTGGGTGACGCGCTGGTGTCGCCGTCGGTGACCGTACGGCTGCTGCAGCACCTGGCCCAGCCCCGGCAGGCTCCGGCGCTCCCCGCGAACGACCCGCTGACCGACCGCGAGCTGGACGTCGTACGGCTGGTGGCCAGGGGGCGCTCCAACCAAGAGGTGGCCGCGGAGCTGTTCGTGTCGCTGTCGACGGTCAAGACGCACCTGGGCAGCATCTTCGCCAAGCTCGGTGTCAGGAATCGGGTGGGGATCGCAGCTTGGGCGTGGGAATCCGGCGTGGTGAGCTGAGCAACGGAGGGGTTACCTCAGCGCATGGCCCGAGGGAGAGCACCGTGCGCTAAAAGCACGCGACATCTAGGGCGTGTTTCATAAGCAGGTCAGCCAGTCGTTGATGATGGCGATCTGGACGGTGGCCTCGTAGCGTACGGCGAGCTTGTCGTACCTGGTCG
>NZ_JBHZBH010000059.1:0-37415 GCF_042754765.1 Nonomuraea sp. NPDC059194
AGCTCAAACGCCTGGTCAGCCTCGGCATACTCGTGGAGACCGAGCCGGGATTGTTCACTCAGCCGCGTCCGTAGCCCGGCAACGAGCCCGTGGCCTGCTCTCCTCCTGCAGCGCAAGCGATCAAAGGGACATCAACTCGCGAACCGCCCTCTGAGGGGGCAGCAGCGGAGCTTGCGTAGGATGCGCCAGGTCTTGAGCTGGGCGTTCGCGCGTTCGCCCGGACCGCGAAGGCGGGCGTGTGATCGGTTGGCCCGCTTCTGGGACTCGGGCTTGTTCTTGCCCTTGTAGGGGGTGATGACCGGGCCTTCGGCACCCTGGTAGCCCTTGTCCGCCAAGACGATGATCCCGGCCCGCTCCAGTTTCCTCAGGATGCCCCAGATCCGGGCGGCGCTCAGGTCGTGCGTCTTGCCCGGCAGCGCGCCCGAGGTCCACAGGATCGTCCCGTCCGGTGAGGCGATGACCTGGACGTTCATCCCGTGCACGCGATGCTTGCCGGAGAAGTACGGCCGGTCGGCCTTGATCCGGTCGGTGCGGATCAGCGTGCCGTCCAGCACCAGGTAGTGCAGTCCGTCCCGCTTGGCCTTCCGCAATGCCTGCCCGAGCTTGGGCGAGCGCGTCGACAGCAGCATCACCGTCTCCTCCACATACCTCCACGCGGTCGCCGTCGACACGCCGAAACCGGCTCCGAGTTCGTCGAACGTCTCGCCCTTGCGCAGGTAGACCAGCACCAGCAGAGCCTGCTGGCCAGGGTTCAGCAGCCGCCAGGCCGACCCGATCGCCTTGCGGCGTCGGCGGATCAGCCCGGCCACGTAGTTCAGCGTTGAACGCGACAAATCGACGGCAGCGCGATAGAACAGCACCCAGAGCTCCTGGTGGTGACGGTGAGGATTGTGGTGATCAACCCGTCTACCAGGGGCTCTGCTACGTCATCAGGCGAACACCGGAGCCGCGATCATGCTGTGATCAGCACCCGCCGCCGGAGGATGAAAAGGGGTCAGTGACAAGGATTTGTTCGACTGAATGCAGTGCTCCACGAGGACCTGCCTGAGCTGCACTCCTTCGTCGCCGGGCTACGCCGCGACCAGGACGCCGTCACGCCGGACTCACCCTGCCCTACAGTTCCGGCCCGGTCGAAGGCCACGTCAACCGGGTCATTAAGTTCTTGAAGCGGCTCATGTTCGGGAGGGTCAACTACGACCTGTTGAGAAAGATGGCCCTGCTGAACTGACCCTCAAACTCACCTACCGTGACCGCTCCCCATCAAGTGCGCCAGACCCGGCTTGATGGCGTGAGTTATCCGGCGGTATTTGGCGTTCGCGGGCGAGCCCGGTTTGTGCTGGAGGGTTCGTTGACAGGGGTCCGGTTCACATAAGCCCAAAACCCACATTGGATCTTGATGGGTCATCGATTTACCGGATAACGTGCCCGAGTCACACTGCGGCTCTCCCTCTGAAACCACAGGTCAGCGCTGTTCCGGTCGCTGCTATGTACGGGATAACAGGCCCTTATCACGTACATGAGCGATTGGGTTCAGGTCAGTCGCGTGGTGCAGTCAACGGCCTCAAGGATTAGTCGTTCGGAACCGGCCGGGGCCGCAACCGTCACGGCTGCGGCCCCGGTGCGGACTCATGGGGTCTTGCTGTAGCCGAGCGCCTCGACGATGCGCCCGTCGCGGATGTGCATGAGATTGACGCCGGCCACGGACGTGGACTGCGCGTGCGCGTCGCCGAACACCTCGTTCACCTGACCGTGCTGGAAGGTGACATGCCACTTGATGACCGCCCGGTCCCCGAAGACGAAGACCTCGTCGGGGGCGAAGCTGGTGTTCTGGTCGGCAGCAAGCTCCTGCCAGAAGGTGAGGCAGGCGTCCAGACCCTCATACCGGGTACCCTCGGGCGCCGGGCGGACGCTAACCATGACGCAGTCGTCGGCGACCAGCCCGGCGAGCAGCGCCGGGTTGTGCTGGGTGAACGCGTCGTTGAACTGTGCGATGACCTGGGCGGTCGACTCGTTGGTGGCCATGCCGATCACTCCTTCATTGAGAATATCAACCTTAAGTAGATGAACATTGAGATTATTTCCAGGCGGGGATCGATCGCGGTGCGTCGTGTAGCGATCGCACCGACCGCTCACCGACGCGGGTGGCACCCGTGCTGTGGCCCACTGCTGGGCCGACGAGGCAACTCTTCCCGGGCTCAGATGTATCGACTATCGTCGATTCTCGATGAATAAGCATGAAGTGGGCCCGCTTGATCGGGCCGAGGCCGAGGAGTAGGTCCCGGCCTCCAGTCGACCCAGCATGTTGATGTCGTTCGCTCGCGCTGCTCACCTCGCCATCGTCAGTCCCGGCGATGACCAGCCGCCACATCCGCCACCGCCGCTGTTTACGCAGTACGGGCATGGTCGTCTTGGGCGTGTGGCAGTCGGCGCACGGCGGCGGAGGTCAGAGGGAGGACGGCCGCGGCGGCGTAGATGATGCCAGCGGTCGCGGCCACCTGGAAGCCGCCGAACCTGTCGGCGAGCAGTCCCACGCCCAGCTGGCCGATGGGGATCGCGATGTAGGACAGCAGGTCGTCGGAGGACGAGACGCGCGAGAGCACATGTGCGGGGACGTGCTCCTGCAGCGAGGTTTCCCAACCGACGGCGGCGGCCGAGGATCCCAGTCCGGCGACGAAGGCGGCGGCGATCAGCCAGGAGTCGTGCAGCTGCGCACCGAGTGCGAGCAGGGGGAGCGCGCCGAGCGCGCTCATCAGCTGGCCCAGCCTCAGCAGGTGCCTGACCACCAGCCGGTACATCAGCGTGCTCATCACCAGCATGCCGACGCCGCGGGCGCTGAGCACGAACCCCCAGGTCTCCTCGCCGCTGAGCTGCCTGGTCAGTACGGGTCCCAGGATCTGCCAGGCACCGACCTGCACCAGGTTGATCACGCAGAAGCACAGGGACACCGTCCACACCCAGCGGATGCGCCGGAACTCGGTCCAGCCGTCGCGGATGTCGGCCAGCATCCTGGAGGAGGGCCGCGGCGCGGTCGGAGCCGCTGTGAGGGACAGTCGGGTGAGGAAGCCCGCCGCGAGGAGGTAGGTCAGCGCGTCGAAGGCGATGGCGGGACCGCCACCGGTAGCTGCGACCGTGATCCCGGACAGGCTCGGTCCGAGAATCTTCGTGGTGTTTCTCGCCGATGCCAGCAGGGCGTTCGCCTGCCGTATCCGATCCCCGGGGACAAGCTGGGGCACGATGCTGCGCAGGGCCGGTGTGGTGAACGCAGCGAGGATGCCGCCGAGAAACCCCAGGGCGGCCACCGGCAGCAGCGCGTACCTCCCGGTGAGCAGAAGGGCGGCGACGCCGCCCTGGGTGAGGGCGGAGCCCAGGTGGGCGGCCACCAGGACCGTCCGGCGCGGGAGGCGGTCGGCCACGGCTCCGCCTACCAGGAGGAAGGCCAGCAGCGGCACCATGTGGACGGTCAGGACGACACCGAGGTCGCTGGTGCTGCCCGATGCGTCCAGGACACCGAACGCCAGCGCGACCGGCGCCATGGAAGTGCCCAGCAGGGATACCACCTGTGCGGAGAGAAACCAGCGGAAGTCGGTCAGTCGCATGAGGGTCGAGCGCATGGGCCGGGAGTGTTCAGGAGCACCGAAGCGGACTCTATGGTTTCGGCAGGAGGCGAAAGATGATGCTGTTGCGGTTGAGCACCCTGGCTCTGTCACGGTCCCGGTTCGCCCTGTCTCCGCTCGCCGAGACGTTGGGGTCGATGATGGTGCTCGGCAAGCCCTGCACCGATCCGTGGCTGGCCTCCTGGCATGCCCGCCACCACGGCGCGTTCCGCGCCGCCCTCGAGGCAGACCCCTTCGCCGAGGGCCTGGTCAGGTTGCTGGGGTCGACCAAGTGGCTGCCGAGCCACGTCGCGACCCCGCCGCCGGGCGGCATGCGCACCACCCTGGAAGACGAGCTCGCGCAGGTCACTCGGGCGCCCGACGAGGAGGTGCGCGCTGAGTTGGAAGAGTCGGTGGCGCGCAGTTGGAAGCAGCACGATCTGGACTGGCTGACCGGACGAGGCTGGGCGGCACGCACCGCCGACCTGCTCAAGTACACGTGGGAGGCCCATGTGGCCTCCGACTGGCCGCGCCGGCGGGCACTACTGGAACGCGATGTCACCTACCGGGCGGGGCTGCTAGCCGCCTACGGCTGGCCCCGTGCTCTGCAGCACATGAGCCGCCGCAGCGCCTGGGTCGGCGAAGACGCCATCCGCTTCAGCGATCAAGCCTTCCCGGACCGCGTCGTCGGCGACGAGGGCATGCTGTTCGTCCCGGTCAGCGTGCTGAGCAGCGGCACGTGGCTGTGCGAGGCACCGCCGACGTCGTACGCGCTGGTCTACCCGGCCCGCGGATCCGCCGACGGTGCGGCGCGCACCCGGCCCGCCCGGTCGCTGGAGCGGCTTATAGGTACCGGCCGCGCGGCCATCCTCCACGAACTCGAACACCCCGCGACCAGCAGCGAACTCGCCGCACACCTAGGCCTGTCGCTCGGCACCGTCGGCGGCCACCTGACCATCCTGCGCGACGCGGACCTCGTCGCCGGCACGCGGGTCGGTCGGCGCATGGTCTACCGGCGCACCGAGACCGGCCACCTACTCGCCGGCCGAGGGGAGGACTGAACAGCGGACACCATGACCCGCCCGCACGGCTAACGCGGTAACAAGATCGCGATCCGCGGGCACGCCAAGAAGCGATCCCAAAATCACGACGTCAAGCGATCCAAATCACAGGTCACTTGGCGGTCAGCTTGTCGATGTCGGGGGCGTAGACGGTCATCCAGTGCGGGTGCAGCCGGTAGTAGACCACGTCGTTGTCCCAGTCGAAGGCGGCGCTGCCGTAGAAGTCCTTGAAGTAGGCCAGCAGGTCTGGCCAGTCCGCGGCAGGCTCGCCGTCCTGGGGATTGAGGATCTCTACCGTGCCGTGCGTGAACACGCCCAAGTCCTCGCCGCGCAGGTGCGCGACGCTGGCGGCCGGGCGGGCGGCGAGGTGGCGGGCCTTGGCGGCGCTGCGCGCCGTGCCGAAGTGCCACTTGCCGTGCAGGAAATGCCCGTCCACGCCGCTGATCCGCGGCTCGCCCTTCGCCGTCACAGTTGACAGGGCGAGGGTGCACATGCCGGTGAGGACCTGGGTGAGCTGCTCCGCGGTAAGGGTGCGCTCGGTGACGATCGAGCGTAGGTGCGAGGTGGAGCGGGACAGGGAGGAGTCGAGGAGGCCCTGGAGCTCTTTGAGATCTTCTGGCGTTTCGCGCATTGAGGTCCTTGTCTATCCGTCGGTCGGGTCCACGCCCGCCACCGACGCCGAGCGGTGAAGTGACACCTTGTGTCGTATTTCTTCGCCCGGCAGTGATCAATCACGCGGGACGTATCAACGCACTTACCCGCGGCGGCGGGCGCGCCCGAGTCAGCCGACCTGGTGGCCCTACAGCACCTCCGGCAGATCCACCCGCGGCAGCAGCGCGTTCACCGCCTCCCACGACTCCACCAGCGACGCCGGTTCGGGCTTGGGTTCCAGCGTGGCCAGGTGCAGCCGCCGGATCTTCAAATCGCTGTATGTCCTCCAGCTGATGACGATGAGGACCTGAGAAGGGACATCAAGGCCATCCGGAACCTCCAGGAAGGCTGTCATCCCCTGGCAGAGAAGGTGTTCCACGGTCGCAAGGGCCAGTTGTTCCACCGCACTACGGCCCGGAGAGGCACGGCCCGGACGATACCCCGCCGCTCACCGTCGAGGAGCACCTGAAACTCCTGGCCCTCAGCGAGGACATCGCCAGGGCCATGCGCCCCGGCGTCGAGATCGATCGGGCGCTGGAGTCCGGCGCCACCTGGCAGCAGCTCGCTGCCGCCATGGGCATCGCCGAGGACGTTCAACACCCTGGTCGCCCTTCGCGGTGGCTCCGCAGCGGGTCTGTGGCCGTTCTCAGGCAATTTCGCGGCGTCGCTGACCTTGCCATGGCGCGGTCACTGCCACTTGATGCCCACTTCGCTGCAAGTGTCCCAGCTGAAGTCGGACTTGCACAGGCGCATGTAGTTGTACGACCTCGACGTTACCCCCGTGGTGCAGCCTGGCTTCGAGCCGTTGCCGTCGTAGACCGTCTGGCCATCACCGCCGTATGTCTTGGTGAACACCACATAGACCGGATCTCCTTCGGCCGCCTTGTCACACACGGAGAAGTCGTTGTCGATCAAATCCAGTGTGGCACTGCCCCAACTGAACGAGTTGTGCAGGTATCGTCCGGCGTTTGCGGAGATATCTGACTCCGTTGATGTGGTGGCCGTAGGTGTGGGATCGACGTCTGGGTCTGCATGCGCGGTTCCGGTGGCGAGCATTGAACCGATCACGGTTGCGACGGTGAGCTGGACGAGTTTCGGTCGCATCGACGAACTTCCTGTTCGGTGGACGACAACCTGGGTGAGTAAAGCCGAGATGTCGAGACGATTTCACCCTGTTTCGGTCCTGGCCAAATGTCCGCACACACCTGAGCTTGCAAGCGGGCGGAGAAGCTCACTTACTGGCCCCAACCGGGCAAGGCCTGGCCTCGACCAAGCCCTGGCGGCCGTCCGATCCGGCGACACCCTCGTCGTTCCCAAACTCGACCGGCTCGCTCGCTCAGTCCCCGACGCCCGCGACATCGGCGACGCCCTCGTTGCCCGCGGCGTGAAACTCGCCCTCGGCGGCAGCATCTATGACCCCAGCGACCCCATGTCCAAGATGTTCTTCAACATGCTGGCTGTGTTCGCTGAGTTCGAGGTTGACCTCCTGCGAATGAGAACACGCGAGGGCAGGGTCCTGGACCGCACCCGATCCTCCGAACAATGACCTGCCCGGCGCTACAAATCGCTGTGCGATGGAGCGGGAACATACGCCAAGCGACCTCAGCCGCCCGCGTTCACGCGCCATGACTGACCTGTGGGGACAGGCTTAGCGAACGTTTTCGTTCCGCCACACTCTGAACCCCGAGCCCACGGCAAGACTGGTGCCTTCAGGGACCGGTGCACCCGGGCGAGGTTGGCCGGACTGGCCAGCACGCCGATCGCGGTGCCGTCCCAGGTCACCAGCAGCAGATCACCCACGTGCGACCAGGCAGAGCGGCCGGTGGTCAGCGGCGAGGCCACCCGCTACACAGCGGGCGAGAGAGCCGGGCCGGTAACGCAGTTTGGCCAGCGCCGTGGACGACGGGCAGTGCCACAGCGTGGTACGCGAGCGGCCCGGCCAGTCCGTCGATGCGTTGCGCCAGCCTGAGCAGCCAACGAAGGTCCTTGCCGGGCTGAACAATCTCAATCCTGGCAAGGAGCTTCGTTGCTGTGTTCGGTCAAGATCCAGGCCGGTCCCCGATCGTGATCTCTCGCGTTGCCCTCCAAGCGGCTCAGGCCGGGGTCGAAGGGGCTGGAAAGCCCCTGGGAAGAACAGCCCCGAACCCGAAAGCGCGGAGCGCGCCACCGTGAGGGACCATGCCGTTCGCTCTTCAGTGGGACGCGGGTCAGGCCTTCGGGGCGGCCTTGGTGGTGCGGGTGGTCTTCTTGACCGGGGTGGCGACCGGCGGCTCGGCGGCCTCGGAGACCTCCTCCAGCTCCAGCGCGGCCTCGCCGCTCACCTTGCTGACGACCTTGCGGCCGCGGCTGGCGAACTCCTCGTAGACCTCGGTGGCCTTGGTGCCGAGCTGGTCGGCGTAGTCGCGGGCCTTCTCGGGGAACTCGCGGGCGAAGCCCTCGGCCTTGCTGCGGGCCTCGCGCGCCTTCTCCGGCAGGTCCTTGGCGAGCTCGGAGCGGCGCGACTGCAGCTTCAGCAGCTGCTCGGGCAGCTCGCGAAGCTTCTCCACGGCGTAGTCGCCGGCGCCGGCGACGGCGTAGAAGGGCTTGGAGTCGGTGAGCTTCTTGACCTCGGTGGCGAGCGTCATGGGTTAACCTTCCTTGTCCTGGGTGACGGTGTCGTTGTTCGAGGAGCTCGGTGGATCCGCCGCATAAGGTGCGAGCGCGGCGAGGAATTCCTCTGGCAGCGGCTGCTCGTCGTCCGTTTCGGGGTCGCGCTGGGGATGAGCGTTCTGGGAGGTCTGCTCGTCCTCGGCGCGGTTCTCCTTGCGGAACGACTCGTAGATGTCGACCAACACCTGGCGTTGCCGTTCGGTGATGAGGTGGTCGGCCCTGATCGCGGTGATCACGTCGCTCGGCGGCTCGCGGTCCTCGATCAGGCCCGCTTGCACGTAGAGCGCCTGTGACGAGATGTGCAGGCCCTTGGCGATCTGGTTCAGGATCTCGGCACTCGGCTTGCGCAGGCCGCGCTCGATCTGGCTGAGGTAGGGGTTGGAGACCCCTGCCGCCGACGCGAGCTGGCGCAGCGAGATCTTCGCCTGCTGCCGCTGCTCGCGGATGTATTCACCGATCGATCCGACCTTGGGTAGTGCCATACCGACAGTCTGCACCCAAGGTGCTTGCAATTGCAAACGGAGTGGCTAACACCTGCAAGCGGCGAATGATGAGGTCAGAAGGGCAGTGCCCACAGGAAGGGTGCGGACGTGGCCAACGTCACACTCAGCGCGACCAGCCCGTAACGCCCGGAACGCGGCAGCTCGGGCGCGGGCTTGATCAGCCTGTCGACCCTGGCCATCACCTGGGCGGCGGCGCCGAGCATGCCCGCCGGGGCGGGGACGGCGCCTGCCGTACCGAAGCGGAGCAGGGCGGTGGCCAGGCGGCGCGGCGAGCAGTAGCGGCGGGCGCGGTCGTCGGCGGCCATCTCGACCAGCAGCTCGACCTGCTCCTGCGCCTCGCGCACGACCTTCGAGAACGGCAGCGCCCTGCGCAGCGCGCCGAACGGCAGCAGCACCAGGTCGTGGCGCTCGCGGACGTGGGCCGACTCGTGGGCCAGCACCGCGGTCAGCTCGTCCTCCGACAGCAGTTCGAGCGTGCCGGAGCTGACCACGACGTGTGAGCGGAGACCGGGCACGCAGTAGGCGGCGGCGCCGGGATGGTCGAGCACCCGCACGCCCGGGATGTGCGGCTCCTCGCGGGCGATCAGCGTGAGCAGCACGCGGTGGCGGCGCCTGGCGCGCAGCGTCTGCACGCCCGCGGCCACCAGCACCACGACGAGTACGGCGAGCATGGTGAGCCCCGCGATCATGGCGAGCGCGTGGAGCAGGTCCCACGGCTCACCGGGCGTCTGGCCGGCGGCGAAGGCGACCAGCCCCTGGACCACACCCCTGTCGTACGGCATGACGGCGAAGGCGAGCAGCGCGCCGGTGCTGGCCAGCCCCCAGGCGACGCCGAGCGACTGCCACAGCGCGATGGCCAGGCGAGGAGCGCGGGAGGTCCAGCGGGCGGCGGTGAAGCGCCAGGCGCCGATCGCGCACGCCGCGGCGAGCGCTGTCAACGCCGCCGCCGTGATCACTCGTCCTCCAGCTCCGTGAGCGCCTTGCGCAGGATCTCCGCCTCGGAACCTGAGACGGCCTGGGCGAATCGGGTGAGGGCGGCCGAGCGGTCGCCCGTCATGTCCAATGCTTCCAGCATAAGCTCGGCGACGTAACTGTCACGGGTTTCGGCTGGTTCGTATCTCCATGCCCGGCCGTCCCTGGTCCGCTCCAGGAAGCCCTTGCGGGTGAGCCGGTCGAGCACGGTCATGACGGTGGTGGGGGCCAGGTCGCGCTCTTCTATGAGCCTGCCGACCTCGCGGGCGGTCAGAGGGGCGTTCTGCGCCCAGAGGATGTCCATGATGCTGCGTTCGAGTTCGCCGAGACCCTTCACACTCATCAGCGTAGTACTACAGGCTGTCGAGCTGGGATCCGGGACACCGATGAGAGGGACATCACGCGTTTTCCGGCAGGAACGCCACCATGTAGATCTCGTCGCGGTCGTCGCCGTCGGCCACCCTGATCGCGCGCGGCACCCGGCCGACTTCGCGGTAGCCGTACCTGGCGTAGAAGTCTTCCAGGCCGAGCCCGCCCCTGGCCGTCAGCCGCAGTGACTCCAGGCCCAGCCGCGTGCCCGCCTCGGCCACGGCGCGCATGAGGTCGCCGCCGTAGCCCTTGCCCTGGTGCTTGGGGTGCACCATCACCCGCATCACGGTCCGCCAGTGCTTCATGAGCGAGTGTCCCGTCGAAACCAGAACCCCCCAGCAGGCCACCCGCCCGTCGTCGTCGAAGCCGGCGACCAGGGTGTCGGGGCCGCCGTCGGCGCATTTGGCGAAGGTCGCGGTGGCGGTGGGCCTGATGTCGTCGGCCGTCACGGGCGGCACCCAGCCGACCGCGCCGCCCGCGTTCGTCACCTCGACCCAGCAGTCGAGCAGGTCGTCGACAAGCTCGGGCGAAATTTCGGGAGAAATCACGAAACGCGGCATAGGGAGAAGGTTAGCGACCCGCCGGATTCACGGCCGTCCAGGGGATCGACAGTTCGCCCAGCCGCCACCGCGCCGTCCCGCCCAGCGGCGCCGTACGGTAGACGGGCCAGCCGTCCGCGAGCATCCCGACGGCCCGCAGCCACCGCTGCCGCGACCCGTGCGCCCCGTACGGCGCCGCCACCGCCCACGCCCTGTCGAAGTCGCGCAGGAACGCGTGGACGGGCTCGCCGGGCACGTTGCGGTGGATGAGTGTCTTGGGCAGCCGGTCGGCCAGGTCGGACGGCCGCTCGAAGGCGTTGAACCGGGCCGAGAACGTCAGCGTCCGCGGCCCCTCGGCCGTCAGGCACGCCCACACCGCGCGGTGCCCGACCTCCGAGCACGTGCCCTCCACGAGGATCCCGCCGGGTGCCAGGCGCGAGACGAGCAGGTCCCAGTAGCGCCACGCCTCCGCCTCGCCGTACTGCCTGAGCACGTTGAAGGCCCTGATCACCGTGGGCGGCCTGGAGACGGGAAGCTCGAAGCCGCCGAGCGTGAACGACAGCCCGTCGCGCTCGTAGGGCTTGGCGAGCGCCACGCGGGCAGGGTCTATCTCGATGCCGACGACCTCCACCGAGGGCGAGACCCGTCGCAGGCGGGTGAACAGCTCCAGCGTCGTGGTGTGCGACGCGCCGTACCCCAGGTCGACCACCAGGGGGCGGTCGGTGGCGCGCAGCAGGCGGCCGTGGACGGCGGTGAGCCACCGGTCGGCGCGGCGCAGCCGGTTGACGCCCGTCGTTCCCCTGGTGACGCTGCCGACCGGCCTAGTCACCGACCCGGTGGACCTTGTGCTGGGCGGCCTGGGCGCGGGGGCGGATGACCATCCTGTCGACGTTGAAGTGCGCGGGCCTGGTCACGCTCCAGGCGATCGCGTCGGCCACGTCGTCGGCGGTCAGCGGGTTGGCGACGCCCGCGTAGACCTTCGCGGCGGCGTCGGCGTCGCCGCGGAAGCGGGTCACCGCGAAGCCCTCGCTGCGCACCATGCCGGGCGCGATCTCCACGATCCTGACCGGCTGGTCCACGAGTTCGAGCCGCAGTGTTTCCACCATGGCGGTCTGGGCGTGCTTGGCCGCGACGTATCCGCCGCCGCCCTCGTAGGAGACCAGGCCGGCGGTCGAGGTCAGCATCACCAGCACGCCGTCGCCGGAGTCGATCAGCTTCGGCAGCAGTGCCTGCGTGACGCGCAGCGAGCCGAGCACGTTCGTGTCGTACATCCGCTGCCAGTCCTCGACGCGCCCCTCGGCCACCGACTCCATGCCGAGCGCGCCGCCGGCGTTGTTGACCAGCACGTCGCACCGCTCCAGAGTGGCCGCGAGCGCGTCCACCGACTCCTGGGAGGTGACGTCGAGCGTCACCGGCGTGATGCCCGCGACCTCCGCGGCCAGCTTGTCGAGCCGGTCCCTGCGCCTGGCTCCGGCCACGACCTCGTATCCTTCGGAGGCCAGCCGTCGCGCGGTCGCCTCCCCGATTCCGCTGCTCGCGCCGGTCACCACTGCCGTCTTCGTCATGGGCCCATCCTGCCAGGGCGGCAAAGGATGATCTTGTTGGGGAATGCCGGATTGTTCCTGCCGGTTATCAATCCTCTGGAGGTGGTGTCGGTTGAAGCGACGCGTCAACAGGGTCGCGACGGTGAGCATGCACACGTCTCCGCTGGACCAGCCGGGCACCGGCGACGCCGGCGGGATGAACGTCTACATCGTCGAGACGGCCAAGCGACTCGCTCAGCAGGGCGTCGAGGTGGAGATCTTCACCAGGCAGACGGCCCGCGACCTGCCGCCGGTGGCCGAACTGGCTCCTGGCGTGCTGGTCAGGCACATCACCGCGGGCCCCTATGAGGAGCTCGACCGCGCCGAACTGCCCGCGCAGCTGTGCGCGTTCCTTTCGGGCGTGCTGCGCACCGAGGCGATGTACGAGCCCGGCCACTACGACCTCATCCACTCCCACTACTGGCTGTCGGGCCAGGTCGGCTGGCTGGCCAAGGAACGGTGGGGCGTCCCGCTCGTGCACACGATGCACACGATGGCCAAGGTGAAGAACCTCCTGCTGGCCGAGGACGACAAGCCGGAGCCCCAGGCGCGGGTGCTCGGCGAGGAGCAGGTCGTCGAGGTCGCCGACCGCCTGGTCGCCAACACCGAGGCCGAGGCGGGCGAGCTCATCGATCTGTACGGCGCGCCGTCCGACCACGTCGCCGTCGTCAACCCCGGCGTCAACCTGACCGTCTTCCAGCCCGCCTCCCGGGGCGCCGCCCGCCACCGGCTCGGCCTGCCGCAGGACGCCCACGTGCTGCTGTTCGTGGGCAGGATCCAGCCGCTCAAGGCCCCCGACGTGCTGCTGCGCGCCGCGGCCAGGATGCTGATCGAGGACCCGTCGCTGCGCGGCAGGCTCGTGGTCGCCGCCGTCGGCGGCCCCTCGGGCACCGGCCTCTGCCGCCCCTCGATCCTCACCGAGACGGCCGCCGAGCTGGGCATCTCCGATGTCGTACGGCTGGTGCCGCCCGCCCCCCAGCACGAGCTGGCCGATTGGTACCGCGCGGCCGACGTGACGGTCGTGCCCTCCTACAACGAGTCGTTCGGCCTGGTCGCGCTGGAGTCGCAGGCGTGCGGCACGCCGGTGGCGGCCGCGTCGGTGGGCGGGCTGCGCACCGCCGTACACGACGGGGTCTCCGGTGTCCTCGTCGACGGCCACGATCCCGGCGACTGGGCGCGGGTGCTGCGCAGGTTCGTCACCGAGCCGCTCTGGCGGGACGAGCTGTCGCGGGGGGCCAGGGCGCATGCCAACGCCTTCAGCTGGTCGGCCACGGCCGCCCGGCTCATGGACGTGTACGGCGGCGCGGTGTCACATCTGCATGCCGTGTCTAGGCTTGCCGTATGAGAGATGTGGTCGCAGCCGCGCTCAAGGCCGCCGAGGTCTCCTACGAAGAGCCCCGCGAGGGCGCGTTCCTGGTGAAGCTGCCGGGCCAGCACAAGCTGGCCACGATGACCTGGCTCATCGTCGGCGACCACGCACTCCACGTGGAGGCGTTCTTCTGCCGCCAGCCCGACGAGAACCACGCCGAGTTCTACAAGTGGCTGCTGAGCAGGAACGGCGGCATGTACGGCGTGCATTTCGCCGTCGACCCCGTCGGCGACGTCTACCTCGTCGGCCGGATCCCGCTGTCGGCCGTGAGCGACGAGGAGATCGACACCGTGCTCGGCTGCGTGCTCACCTACGCCGACGAGTGGTTCGACAGGGCGCTGGAGCTCGGCTTCGCCTCCTCGATCAGGCGGGAGTGGGAGTGGCGGGCCAAGCGCGGCGAGTCGCTGGCTAACCTGCGGGCGTTCGCTCGGTTCGCCGATCCTGACCGTTCGCCTGAGGGTTCGGCGCCACCCGCTTCCTGACCACCAGGCCGAAGACGACCACGCACAGCCCGAGCACGCCCGACACCACGAACGGCGCGGCGGGCCGCCAGTGGTCGTAGAGCAGGCCGCCGAGCGCGGAGACGCACATGATGCCGAGCGCCCCCATGAGCGCCTGCACGCCGAACGCCGATCCGCGTACCGCCGCTGGTGCCTGCTGGGCCAGCAGCGGCCCGGCCGTGTTGATCCCCGCGATCTCGCCGACGCCGACCAGCACAGCCACGACGATCATCCCGGACCCCAGCGGGTCGCTGATCAGCAGCGTCGACAGGTAGGACAGCGCGGCCACGAGCTGCGCGCCGATCACCAGGTTCTGCCGCCTGACCCGGTCGCCGAGCCAGCCGAGTACGGGGGAGGCGACCAGCGCCATCGTGTGCGCGATGCCCACGATCAGGCCCGCCCTGGCCAGGGCCTCGGCGGGTGACATGCCCTGCCGCGTGGCGTGGTCCACGATCCACAGCGACATGAACCCGGCGATCACCGCCAGGTCCGCCCTGGCCACGAACGCCGCCAGGTAGGCCAGCGCCGCCCCCGGATCCCTGAACAGCGCCACGCCCTCGCGCACCAGCCGGGTCAGCGGCACGCGCCCCGCGTCCTGGCTCACCGTGGCAGGGTCCTGGCTCGCCCTGGCAGCGTCCTGGCTCGCCCTGGCAGGAGAGAGCGCGAACCGCATGACGACGGCCACGATCAGCAGGCCCGCGGCCACCACCAGGAACGACACCCGGGCGGCCGACGCCGGGCTCATGCCCCCGCTCTCGAACGTCCTGGGCAGCCTGGCCAGCACGAGGACCGCCAGCAGCCCGCCGAGGCCGCAGAAGACGCCCAGCACGCCGTAGGACCTGCCGCGCGAATCCTCGCGCGCGTAGTCGACGGCGATGGTGGCGAACATGCCGCCGAGCGCCGCCGCGCCCAGCGCGAACACCACGCGCAGCGCCACCAGCACGGTGGTGTCCCCCGCGAAGGGGAACAGCGCGGTGCCGAGCGCGCACAGGACGAAGCCGGCGATCACGACGGGGCGCCTGCCGTACCGGTCGGCGAGCGCGCCGTACCAGGCCAGGCTGAGGATCATCGTCAGCTCGGCGGCCAGCCCCAGCAGGCCGACCACCCTGCCCTGCGCCTGCGAGGGCACCTCCAGAACCCCGCCCAGCAGGTACGGCGTCGCCGTCGGGAGAAAGGAGATGACCATGGTCGCCGTGAGACCGAGCGACCAGCAGGCCCACAGGTTCGTCCTGGAGAATCCGGGGGCGAGCCCCACACCGAGCACGCGCATGGGGTGATCATGATGCCCAAATGTCGTACGATCAAGATTTGTGACTGAGCCTGTGAGCTTTGATCCGAATATCCCTAATGTCGCGCGAATGTACGACTATTTCCTCGGCGGGAAAGACAATTTCCCCGCCGATCGCGCGGCGGCCGAGAAGGTGCTGGAGATCGTTCCGCACATTCCGGTCGGGGCGAGGGAGAACCGCGCCTTTCTCGGGCGTGCCGTCCGATTCCTCCGGGCTCAGGGGATTGACCAGTTCCTCGACATCGGCACCGGCCTGCCGACGCTCGACAACGTCCACGAGGTCGCCGGACCCGGCGCCAGAGTGGTCTACGCCGACAACGACCCCCAGGTGCTCGTCCACGCCCGCGCCCTCCTGGAGGACACCCCGCAGGTGCGGATCGTCCACGGCGACCTGCGGGCGCCCGAGGTGATCCTCGCCCAGGCCCGCGCCCACCTCGACTTCTCCCAGCCCGTCGCCGTGCTTCTGCTGGCGATCGTCCACTTCGTCCAGGACGACCCCGCGCCCATCGTCGCCACGCTCACCGACGCCCTCGCTCCCGGCGGCTACGTGGCGATCTCGCACGTCTGCAGTGACCTGCAGCCCGAGGCGGCGCCCGGCGTCGAACAGGTCTACCGGGGCGCCTCCGCCCAGTTCACCGCCCGCCGCTCGACGGAGATCGTCTCCCTGTTCGACGGGCTCGACCTGGTCGAACCAGGCGTCGTCAACCTGCCGGAATGGCGCCCCGACAACCCGGACTTCGTGCCGTTCAAGGACACCGGCCCGTATTTCCTCTGTGGTGTGGCACGCAAGTCCGCTCGATAGGCTTGTCCGCATGGCGACTTTGGTGCTTGTACGACACGGTGAGAGCGAATGGAACGTCAAGGGTCTGTTCACCGGATGGGTGGACGCCCCGCTGTCACCCAAGGGTGAGCAGGAGGCCCGCAGGGGCGGCGAACTGCTGGTCGAGGCGGGCATCAGGCCCGACGTGGTGCACACCAGCCTGCTGAACCGCGCGATCGGCACCGCCAACCTGGCGCTGGAGGCCGCCGACCTGGCCTGGCTGCCCGTCATCCGCTCGTGGCGGCTCAACGAGCGCCACTACGGCGCGCTCCAGGGCAAGAACAAGGCGCAGACGCGCGAGGAGTTCGGCGAGGAGCAGTTCATGCTGTGGCGCCGCTCCTACGACGTGCCGCCGCCGCCCATCGCCGACGACGACGAGTTCTCCCAGCAGGGCGACCCCCGCTACGCGCTGCTGCCCTCCGAGCTGATGCCGAAGACGGAGTGCCTCAAGGACGTCGTCGACCGCATGCTGCCGTACTGGTACGACGCGATCGTGCCCGACCTGGCGGCCGGACGCACGGTCATCGTCTTCGCCCACGGCAACTCGCTGCGGGCGCTGGTCAAGCACCTCGACGGGATCTCCGACGAGAAGATCGCCGGGCTGAACATCCCGACGGGCATCCCGCTGCGCTACGAGCTCGACGCCGACTTCCAGCCGCTGGTCGCCGGCGGCGAGTACCTCGACCCCGAGGCCGCGAAGGCGGCGATCGAGGCCGTGGCCAACCAGGGCCGCTGACCGATGAAGGGCGCGGAAATGGCCGGCGTCCGAGGTAGGTGAACGGACCCATGGACACGGCGGCGCCGTGGTGCGCCCCGCCCAGCGGGACCTCGGACCCGCCGTCCCGCACCTCGACGGGGCCGAGCACGCGGATGTCCACGCTGTCCGAGCATCATCACCGCGTGGGGCGCACGGCCCCGGGCGCTCAGCCGGTGCGCGAGCCCGTCACCAGGTAGATCACGTCGCCGGCCACCCGTACCGCGTGGTCGGCGTAACGCTCGTAGTAGCGCCCGATCAGCGTGATGTCGATCGCGGGCTCGACGCCGTGCTTCCAGTCCTTGTGCAGGATCTCCTTGAACAGGCGGCGGTGCAGCCGGTCCATCGCGTCGTCGTCCGCCTCCAGCTCCTTGGCCGCCTCCACGTCGCGGGACGACACGCACGCGCCCGCCTTCGTGATGAGGTTCTCGGCGATCTGGCCCATCTGGAGGATCGTGGAGCGGATCTCCGGCGGGATCGCCGACTCGGGGTGGCGCAGCCTGGCGACCTTGGCCACGTGCTCGGCCAGGTCGCCCATGCGCTCGAGGTCGGTGCCCATGCGGAGCGCGGTGATGACCATGCGCAGGTCGACGGCGACCGGCTGCTGGCGGGCCATCAGGTCGTAGATGGACTCCTCGATGCCGGCGAAGATCTGGTCGATCTCCTCGTCGTTGGAGATGACGCTTTCCGCGAGCGGCAGGTCGGCGTCCAGGAGCGCGGTGGTGGCGCGCGAAATGGCCGAGCGGACGAGTCTGGTCATCTCGACCAGCTTGTCGGTGAGCGAATCAAGATCTTCGTGGTAGGCGTCACGCATGTCGTCACCGTACGGGCACCGCGATGAACGAACCTCGACCGCGAGATGAACTTTCCGGGAAAGACGGCGTACCTGCCCTGGTGAGGGGTCTGTAACCGGGAAAAGCGCACCTACCATCAGGAATGTAGGACTGCAGGAAAGGATGCGCATGGGTGAGATGGCCATGAGCTTCGCGGCCTTGGCCGGCTTCGTCGTCGGGGCCGTCGCCGTCCTGTTCTACCGGAACCAGATCGAGGTCCGGGGCAGGCGCGGCGAGACGTCAGACGACGCGGAGACCGGCGCCCTGCCGCAGGGCGTGGCCTCCGTGCTGGCCGTACTGCCCTCCTCCGCGGTGGTGCTGGACGCGCACGACCGCGTGCTGCGGGCCAGCTCGGCCGCGAGGGCCTTCAGTTTGGTGAAGGGTGAGCGGCTGATGGCGGCCGAACTCCTCGCGCTGGCCAGGCAGGTACGGCGCGACGGCGAGATCCGCGAGAGCGAGATCGACGTCGCCGGGCACAAGTTCGGTCAGGAAGTGACCAACTTCGCGGTGCGCGTGGCGCCACTCGGCTCCCACGGCCAGGTGCTCGTGCTCGCCGAGGACCAGACCGAGCGGCGCAGGGTCGAGGCGGTCAGGCGCGACTTCGTCGCCAACGTCAGCCACGAGCTCAAGACCCCGGTCGGCGCGCTCAGCCTGCTGGCGGAGACGATCCAGGACGCCGCGGACGACCCCGAGGCGGTGACCCGCTTCGCCGGCCGCATGCAGCACGAGGCGGCCAGGCTGACCTACCTGGTGCAGGACCTCATCACGCTGTCCAGGATCCAGGGCGCCGAACCCATCCCCACGCCCGGCCAGGTGGCGATCGACGAGGCCGTCCACGACGCCATCGACCACTGCAACACCAAGGCCATCGCCAAGGACATCACGCTCGTGGCGGGCGGCACCGAAGGGCTGCGCATCTGGGGCGACGAGGAACTGCTCGTCACCGCGCTGCGCAACCTGATCTCCAACGCCATCGCCTACAGCCCCGAGCACACCAGAGTCGTCGTCAGCGCCCGCCCGGCGGGCGACTGCGTGGAGATCAGCGTCAGCGACCAGGGGATCGGCATCCCCGAGGAGTCGCTGGAGCGCATCTTCGAGAGGTTCTTCAGAGTCGATGCCGCCAGGTCGCGCGCGACCGGCGGAACAGGCCTCGGCCTCGCCATCGTCAAGCACGTCGCCGTGGCCCACGCCGGGGAGGTGAGCGTGTGGAGCAAGGAAGGATCGGGCTCCACGTTCACGATGCGCCTGCCCGCGTTCGGCGGCTCCGCCGTCCCCGTTCAGCGTCCTCTGGAGGCCGCCAATGGCTGAGCGTCGCGACGCCTGCGACAGACATGCCCCCAACAGACACCGCACCACCGCTCGGGTCCCGAACCCGACCAAGGAGGGATTGTGACCCGAGTGCTCGTCGTGGAGGACGAGGAGTCGTTCTCCGACGCACTTTCGTACATGCTGCGCAAGGAGGGTTTCGAGGTCTCGGTCGCGACGACCGGGCCCGAGGCTCTTGACACCTTCGACCGCAACGGCGCCGACCTGGTGCTGCTCGACCTCATGCTCCCCGGCCTGCCCGGCACCGAGGTCTGCCGTTCGCTGCGCCAGCGCTCGAAGGTGCCCGTCATCATGCTGACCGCCAAGGACAGCGAGATCGACAAGGTGGTCGGGCTGGAGCTGGGCGCCGACGACTACGTGACCAAGCCCTTCTCCTCCCGCGAGCTGGTCGCCCGCATCCGCGCGGTGCTGCGGCGGCAGGGCGACACGGTGGAGGAACTGGAGTCGGCGGTGCTGGCGGCCGGTCCCGTGCGGATGGACGTCGACCGGCACATCGTGGCCGTGCGCGGCGATCAGGTGCAGCTGCCGCTGAAGGAGTTCGAGCTGCTCGAGGTACTGCTGCGCAACGCCGGGCGGGTGCTCACCCGCGGCCAGCTGATCGACAGGGTGTGGGGCGCCGACTACGTGGGCGACACCAAGACGCTCGACGTCCACGTCAAGCGGCTGCGCGCCAAGGTCGAGGCCGACCCGTCCAACCCGCGGTGCATCCTGACGGTGCGCGGGCTCGGCTACAAGTTCGACCCTGTGGACGACTGAGGCTTCCCCCGGTCGCTCTGAGACGAGAAAACCCCGCTTGCGGTACGGCAGGCGGGGTTTCGCTCGTCAGAGGGTCCTGGAGTGACGCAGACGATCTCCGAGGGTGCGGGTGGCCCCTGGAGGCGTCGATGGTCCTGGAGGGCCTCAGAGGGCTTCTGGGGCCCGTTTCAGGCTTTTCCGGGTCCATGGCCTTCCCGGCTTCGGTGCGCCGTGACGGCGGGAACCGGAGTCCTGCTGGGCGCGCGCCCGTAATGGGCGCGCGCCCCGCGGGGGCGGAGGTGCCAGACCGGCTTGCCGTACCGGATGAATCGGGGGTCCGGAACGAACGGCTAGTGGCCGGATTCGGCGGTGTGGGTCTCGGTCGGGGTGGGCGTGGGCGGGGCCGGGGTGGCGCCCGGCGCGGCCGGGTACTGCGCGAACTCGCGGCTGCGCGTGACCACGGGCACCGTCACCGTCACCGAGCCGGCGTTGGCGAACTGCAGCCCGAGCTTGACGCTCTCGCCGCCGCTCAGCGGCTTGCTGAGCCCCTCGATCATCAGCTGCGGCTGCGGCTTGCCCGTGTTGACGCCCTGGTTGCTGGGCAGCGCGATCGGCGCGGCCAGCTTCACCGTGCCGAGGCCCTCGGCGGCGACGCCCACGAGCGAGTCGGCCTCGCCGTTGGTGTTGACGATGTGCAGGTAGATCGGCGCGGAGCCGCCCTGGGCGAGCTTGGCGCCCGAGTCGGGGCCGAGGACGAAGGCCTGCGGGATCTTGACGCCGCGCACGCCGTAGGAGCCGTTCTCGATGAGCGCCGCGGCCTCGTTCGGCGCGTACGGCTGGTTGGTGTTGGCGTCGAATCCGGCGGCGCAGCCGGCCAGTACCGGTGCGGCAAGGAACGCAGCGGCGGCGATAATCCAGCGACGGCTGGTCACGGGCGGGTTCTCCTTATGGCGCGCGTGTGCGAGTTGGGGCAGCGCCCACCATATCCATCCGGGTTCATGGTCATATCCACACCCCCGCAGGTCATTCGCTATGTCAGCTATGCGATTCACAGAGTTGAACGGTTGTCAAGTAGTAATATGCGGCTTTGACCTGCAGTTATGGTGATTTCACTGTTCCGGGAGGCTGTGGACGCGTGGTACCCTGGAGTACAGCGGAAGGGGTACTTGTCACATGACTTTCCAGGTCGGCGACACTGTCGTCTACCCCCACCATGGGGCTGCTCGGATCGAAGAAATCACGACCCGAACCATCAAGGGTGTGGAAAAGACCTACCTGGTGCTCAAGGTCGACAAGGGCGACCTTACCGTCCAGGTGCCTGCGGAGAACGCAGAACTTGTCGGTGTGCGCGATGTCGTCGGCCAGGAGGGCCTTGAGCGCGTTTTCGACGTTCTGCGCATGCCTCACACCGAGGAGCCGACCAACTGGTCGAGGCGATACAAGGCGAATCTCGAAAAGCTCGCGTCGGGTGATGTCAACAAGGTCGCCGAGGTCGTTCGCGACCTGTGGCGGCGTGACCGTGAGCGCGGTCTTTCGGCGGGCGAGAAGCGGATGCTGGCCAAGGCCCGCCAGATACTGGTGAGCGAGCTGGCTCTCGCGGAGAAGACCAACGAGGACAAGGCTGAGGCCCTGCTCGACGAGGTTCTCAACTCCTGAACACCAATCTCCCGCGGGTGGGCGTCGGAGTCGACGTCCACCCGTTCGCGTCTGGCCGTGAGCTCAACCTGGCAGGCCTCCACTGGCCGGGCGAGACCGGGCTCGAAGGCCACTCCGACGGCGACGCCGCCGCCCACGCGGCCTGCGACGCCCTCCTGTCCGCCGCGGGTCTCGGCGACCTGGGCGGGCTCTTCGGCACCTCCGACCCACGCTGGTCGGGCGCCGCGGGCGTCGCGCTCCTCGAGGAGACCGCCAGGGTCGTGCGCGCCGCGGGCTTCACGATCGGCAACGTCGCCATCCAGGTGATCGGCAACCGGCCCAAGCTGGCGCCCCGCCGTACCGAGGCGGAGAAGGTGCTGAGCGCGGCCGTCGGCGCGCCCGTGAGCCTCAGTGCGACCACCACCGACGGGCTCGGCCTGACCGGCCGCGGTGAGGGGATCGCGGCCTTCGCCACCGCCCTTGTCATCGGGGCGGTCAACCCTCAGGGCCAGTAGCGCGTCTTGTCAGGCGAGGGGTAATCCCCGGCGGGCGGTGCCAAGCCCGCCGAGCCACCGAGGGTGGCGGTCTGTCACTGGCGCGGTACGGACCGCCATCCTTGGCATGCGTAACCTGCGGAGATGCCGGGTACGTCCCCCTGCGGGCAGGTCGACACACGGGGGGAACTTGACATGATCGGTTCGATCATTTCCGCGATCGTCTTCGGTATCGTCATCGGCGCGATCGCCAGACTCATCGTCCCTGGCAAGCAGCACATGTCGCTGGCCATGACCTGGATCGTCGGCGTCGTGGCCGCGCTGCTCGGCACCCTGGTCGCCTACTTCCTCGGGCTCACCAGGACCCCCGGCATCAACTGGTGGCAGCACATCATCCAGATCCTGTTCGCCGTCGTCGGCGTCCTCATCGTCGCGCGCGCACAGGCGACGCGAGGCACGCATTGACCTGCGACTTCGGCATTGCCGCGATTATCGGCGCGTAGCCGGGTAATCGTCTCCCCGTGGGCGGTGAAAATCTCACCCCACGGGGAGGTTCTCATGACAATCGAATCCATCCTCGGTGCCATCGTCATCGGGGCCGTCGTCGGCGCGATCGGTCGTCTTCTGCTTCCCGGAAGGCAGGCCATCGGCTGGATCCTGACCATCGTGGTCGGGATCGTGGCGGCTCTGATCGGCACGGCCCTGGCGCAGGTCCTCGGCGTTGAGACGACCTCCGGCATCGACTGGATTGAACTCGTGATGCAGGTGGTCCTGGCCGTCGTCGGCGTGGGCATCGTCGCTGGTCTGCGCCGTGGCACGAGCGTTTAGACGGCGGGGCGCACCGTTCCCCGCGCCTCGCCGAACCCCACGCCGTCGAACGTGCGGGCGGTGAGCACGACGGAGTCCCCGTCGGCCAGGAACGGCCCGTTCCCCGTCAGCTCCAGCAGCGTCCCAGTGCCCCCCACGGGGCCTGAGGCGAGCAGATCGCCGGTGCGCAGGTGCGCCCCGGCGATCGTGCTGTGCGCGAGCAGCTGCGGCCCCGTCCAGTACTGGCGGGCGTAGTCAGGCTCGGACAGCAGCGTGTCGTTGACGTTGACGCCGAGCGTGATGCGCAGGCCCGCGGGCTCACACGTCCGCAGGTACGCCGCAGGCTCAGGATCCGGCTCCGGCTGCTCGACCCGCGCGGCGTTCAGCGCCGCCAACGGCACCACCCACGGCGAGACCGACACCGCGAACGACTGCCCCAGGAACGGGCCCAGCGCGCGCGACTCCGGCACGATCAGATCGTAGGCGCGCCACACGTTCATCAGCACCATGCCGAACACGTGATGCGGGAAGTCCTTCGTCGTCAGCGGGTACGGCGGAGCCGACGGCACGCCCATGACATAGCCGAGCTCGGCCGACAGGTCCAGGCGCTCGGCGGGCTTCAGGAAGCCGTCCTTGCGCTGGCCCGAAGGACGCACGACGGGCGAGCCAGAGACGACGACCGAAGAGGCCCTGCCGTACTGGCCGACGGGCATCCTGCGCCACGTCGGCGGCAACGGGTCGCGGCCAGGCGGCTGGAACAGCCTGCCGAGGTTCGTCGCGTTCTCGATCGACGTCTGGAACAGGACCAGGTCCGCCACGTTGAACGGCAGATGCATCCTGACCTCCGACTGCGGCCGAAGGCAGGGGAGCACCCTGTCGATGTTCGAGACGTCGGTGAGGAGCTCGGTCAACCGTTCGCGCACATGGAACCAGGCGCGAGGGCCCGCTCCCATGAAGGTGTTCAGCCTGCCCGCGGCGAACCAGTAGGCCTCGGGCATGACACCTGTGACCGTCAGCAGGTGCAGGTCGAGGACCTGGTCGCCGATGGCCACACAGACGCGCGGCAGCTCGCCCTCTCGCGAGAAGACGCCGTAGGGCAGGTTGTGGATGGGAAAGTCGCTTCCCTCAGGGATTGGTACCCATGACTTGATCGTCACGGGAGGCTTCTTGCCCGCTTTCGGGTCAGCTCGCCACCCCCGTCAGGTCAAGGTTCGGTTCATTCCTCGGGCGGGAGCGGGGTACTGCGCAGCCGTCCCGAGGGGGCGTCGGGCAGCGGGGCCTTCTGGGTTTCGCCTGGGCCTTCGAGGGTTTCGCGCGAGCCATCGTCGGTCTCGTGCAGGCCCGTGTGCGTTTCGCCCGGACCATCCTGAGCCTCGTGTGGGCCTGTGCGCGTTTCGCCCGCGATCTTCTGGGACTCGGGCGGGTCTTCCTGGGTCTCGCGCGGGCTGTCGTGGGTTTCGTGGGTGTCGGCCGGGCTGTCGTGGGTTTCGGGCGGGCCTAAGACGGGTTCGGACTCGTCGGCCGACTCGGGGCCGTGGCCGGGGTCTGGGCTGTCGGCGCGCGTGGCGGCACTGGAGGCGAGCGGGCGGAGCCGCTGTTCGGAGACGACCCGGACGGGCTGGGTGTCGGCGTCTCGGACGCTGTCCGGATCGCGGGAGTCGTCGGGGCGCGGATGGACCAGCACGTCGGTCGGCTCGGTCCTGGCCAGGTCACCCCAGCGGATGGGGCGATCAAGCTCGGGCTCCTCGACGGGCTCCCTTTGATCGGCCGCGTAGACGGGGTGGGGCGCGGTCACGTCGTCGGCGTCCTGGCGGCGACCCTCTCCTGCCCTCGTCCACTCTTCGGCGGGCTGGGTCTCAGCGGGCTGGACCGCGGCCGTCGGGGCCGCGGTGGGGTCGGTCTCGGTGCGGTAGGGGGCGGCGCTCGGGGCTTCGGCGGGCTGGGTCTCAGCGGGCTTGGTCCCGGTGGGCTTGGTTTCAGCGCGCTCGGTCTCATCGCGCTGGATCTCAGCGGGGTGAGACGCGGCCGTCGGGGCTGCGGTGGGGTTGGTCTTGGTGAAGTGGGGGGCGGCGCTCGGGGCTTCGGCGGGATCGGGGGCGCGAGTCCGGAGCGTGGGGGCAGGCTCGGTCCTGGGTTTCGGTACGGCCTGCGGCTCCGCCGTACCGGTCGGCTCTGACTCCCACCGGGTGACGCGTTGCGAAACGGGGATCGGCGGCACCGGAGGAGTCTCGGGTGCGGGTGTGGGGCCGATCACGGGTGTCGGCTCCGGCTCCTGCTCGGCCGTACCGACCAGCGGGGGTGCCTCGCGAGGGCCGCGGAACGGCACGATGTCGCGCTCCGCCGTACCCTCGGCAGGCTCGTCGGGCCCGCGACGGGCCTGTACGTGCTTGATCATCACCAGCCACAGCCACAGCGCGACCGTCAGCATCACCCACGGCGCCACCGCCACGCCCACCGCGACCGCGTCGACGGGCAGCCGGGCGATGCCGTTCGTGGTGACCAGCACGTTCACGGTGGCCGCGGCCGCGATGAGCAGCACCAGCACGACTGCCGCCTGCAGACGCACGAGCAGCCGGCCCGAACGCAGCAGCAGCACGCTGATCAACGCCACCGCCAGCAGGGCGTCGAAGGCCGCGGGATAGAGGTAGGCGAGGTCGGCGCGGGCCGTGCCGACAACGGCGAGGGCGCGCAGGTCATCGAAGGAGAGCACGCAGGCGGTGGCGGTGAGGCCCGCGACGGCGAGCCCGGCGAGCGCGATGCCGATGCGGCGCAGCGCGGAGGGGGGAGTCACGTCCATGGCGTTTTCGAGCCTACAGAACAATGGTGTTCATGAACGAAGACGTGAGGAAGCTCTTCGACGGACCCAACTACGCGACTCTGACGAGCATCAACCCCGACGGCGGGCCGCAGTCGACGGTCGTCTGGGTGCGGACCGACGGGGACGACATCCTCGTCTCCACGATCAAGGGCAGGCGCAAGCCGCGCAACCTCGAGCGCGACCCGCGCGTCAGCATCCTGGTGATCGACCCCGCCGACCCCTACAGGTACGCCGAGGTGCGCGGCAGCGTCACCGTCGAGGACGACCCCGAGGGCGCGCTGATCGAGGAGTTGTCGCTGAAGTACACGGGCAACTCGTGGGAGGAGCCGCCCGGACAGGAGCGGCTGATCATCCGCATTCACCCGCGCAAGGTCATCCTCAGGGGTTGAGCGCCCCACATATTGACACGGATTGGGCGCCATGCGTGGGATCGCTTAGCCAAAGGCCCTCGCAGTCCGTACCCTTGCCTTCGTGAGCCTGCACCTATACGACACCAGCACGCGCGCCATCCGTGAATTCGTTCCGGTCGAAGCCGGCCGGGCGTCGATTTATCTGTGTGGCGCCACCGTGCAGGCACCGCCCCACATCGGGCACATCCGTTCCGGTGTCAACTTCGACGTGCTGCGGCGCTGGATGACGCGTTCGGGCTACGACGTGACGTTCTGCCGCAACGTCACCGACATCGACGACAAGATCATCAGGGTGTCCGCGGCCGAGGGCGTGCCGTGGTTCGTCGTCGCCGAGCGCAACCAGCGGGCCTTCACCTGGGCGTACGACACGCTCGGGTGCCTGCCGCCGACCGTCGAGCCGCGCGCCACGGGGCACGTACCCGAGATGATCACGCTGATGCAGCGGCTGATCGAGCGCGGCCACGCCTACGCCTCGGGCGGTGACGTCTACTTCAACGTCCAGTCCTACGCCTCCGAGTACGGCAAGCTGTCCAACCAGAAGCTCGAGAACATGCGCGCCGCGGGCGACACCGACGACGAGTCGTGCAAGCGCGACCCGCGCGACTTCGCGCTCTGGAAGGGCGAGAAGCCCGGCGAGCCGATCTGGCCGACCCCGTGGGGCCCCGGCCGTCCCGGCTGGCACCTGGAGTGCTCGGCCATGGCCACCAAGTACCTCGGCTCGACCTTCGACATCCACGGCGGCGGCATCGACCTGATCTTCCCGCACCACGAGAACGAGATCGCCCAGTCCCAGGCCGCCGGCGACGGGTTCGCCCGCTACTGGATGCACAACGGCATGCTCAAGATCGGCGCGGAGAAGATGAGCAAGTCGCTCGGCAACTCCCTGCTGATCCCCGACCTGCTGAGCCGGGTGCGCCCCGTCGAGCTGCGCTACTACCTGGCGGCGCCGCACTACCGCTCCTCCATCGACTACTCCGAGGAGGCGCTGCTCGAAGCGGCCGCCGCCTACCAGCGCATCGAAGGGTTCGTCACCCGGGCGGCCGAGGTCATCCACGACGTCGACGCCGACGCCCCGCTGCCCCAGGCCTTCGTCGACGCCCTCGACGACGACCTCGGCACGCCCCAGGCGCTGGCCGTCGTCCACGAGGTCGTCCGCGAGGGCAACGTCGCGCTGGCGCGCGGCGACAAGGAGGCCGTCGCGCGGCTGCTGGCCGAAACCCAGACCATGCTCGACGTGCTCGGCCTCGACCCCCGCTCCCCCCAGTGGCGTACGGCGGGCTCCGACCTCACCGGCGTCGTCGACGCCCTGGTCAAGGTGGCCCTGCAGCAGCGCCAGGCGGCCCGCGCCCGCAAGGACTACACGGCCGCCGACGCGATCAGGGATGGCCTGGCCGAGGCCGGCATCACCGTCGAGGACACCCCGCACGGGGCTCGATGGGAGTTGACCCGCTAGTACTCTTGTTGCATGGCAGCAGGTGGAAGAGCGTCAGGCAGGCCCTCCAAGAAGAAGGGCCCGGCCAAGGGCACGGGCGGCAACGTCCGGCGCTCGCTGGAAGGCAAGGGCGCTACTCCGCCTGCGCACATGAGGCACTGGTACAAGGACAAGGCACGCGGCGAGCGCATCGCCCGCGAGGAGCGCGGCGGGTCGTCGTCGCGGCCTGCCGTACGGCAGAGGAAGCCCGAGGACACGCCCGAGTACATCGGCGGGCGCAACCCCGTCGTCGAGGCGCTCCAGGCGGGCGTGCCGGCGACCGCGCTCTACGTCGCCCAGCGCATCGACAACGACGACCGCGTCCGCGACGCCATCAAGATCGCCGCGGACACGGGCATCGCGCTGCTCGAAGTCTCCCGCGACAAGCTCGACCGCCTCACCGAAGGGGCCGTCCACCAGGGCATCGCCCTCCAGATCCCCGCCTACGACTACGCGCACCCCGACGAGCTGATCGAGCTCGCCCACGACGCCGCCGAGGTGCCGCTCATCGTCGCCCTCGACGGCGTCACCGACCCTAGGAACCTGGGCGCCATCGCGCGCTCGGCCACCGCGTTCGGGGCCCACGGGCTGCTCATCCCGTCCCGCAGGGCCGCGGGCGTCACCGGAGGGGCGTGGAAGACGTCCGCCGGCACCCTGGCCAACCTGCGCGTCGCCCGCGCCGCGAACCTGACGGCGGCGCTGCGCGAGTACCGCGAGGCGGGGCTGTTCGTGGTGGGCCTCGACGGCGCGGGGACCGTCGACATCGACGAGGTCTCCCTGCTGGAGGAGCCGCTCGTGGTGGTCGTCGGGTCCGAGGGGAAGGGGCTCTCGCGACTGGTTCGGGAGCAGTGCGACGTGGTGGCGCGGATCCCGATGCACGCGGCGGCGGAGTCGCTGAACGCTGGGGTGGCGGCGGGGGTGACGTTGTATGAGGTCGCTCGTCATCGGCGGCGGTAGCGTCTAGACTGTGAGGCCGCGCCGACGTAGCTCAATCGGCAGAGCATCTGTCTTGTAAACAGAAGGTCAGGGGTTCGATTCCCCTCGTCGGCTCTGCAGCTCAAAGGCCCTTCGGGAAGATCCCGGAGGGCCTTTGCGATCTCTATACAGCAGCGAAATACAGCAACGGCATCGGCTTCGGGGGTTCCGTGGAAGCGTGGTACGCGGTTCGATGCGTCTTCCGGTGGGTCACTCACGGCGCTTACGAGGAACGGATCACCCTGTGGCGGGCCGATTCGACTGAGACGGCGATCCTGCTGGCTGAGCAGGAGGCAGCCGAGTATGTCGAAGGGCAGGACTTCGAGTTCTTGGATTTCGCGCAGTCTTACCGTTTGTCGGATGCGGCAATCGGGCAGGGCACAGAGGTTTTCTCCCTTCTCAGAGACAGCGATCTTCCGCCCGATGCCTACCTGGATGCGTTCTTCGATACGGGTTCGGAGCGACAGGAAGTTCTTGGCGGGTGATCTGCAAACGCAGGAAGTCCCACCCCGGATCACGCGGCTAGGGATGGGACTCCGACTGATGTTGCAGCGGTCAGCCGCCGAGGCTGTCGTTGAGCTTGTCGAGTGCCTTGCGGGTCTCCGGGCTGGGGATCTGGGTGTAAACGTTCATGGTCACCGAGATCTGCGAGTGCCTGAGGATGCGCATGGCGACGCGGGGGTGGACGTCGAGGGCGGCCAGGAGTGAGGCGCAGGTGTGCCGGGTGTCGTGGACGCGGATGCGAGGAACGCCGGCGTTCTTGCAGTGAGCGTCGAAGGCACGGTTGAGGTTGCGCGGTTCGATGGGTGTGCCGAACTTCGTGGTGAACACGAGGTCGGAATCCTTCCACTTTTTACCAGCGTCCTGGCGGGCGTCGTCCTGGGTCTGGCGGCGCCGCTTGAGGGCCGAGATGCACAAGCCGAGTAGCGGGAGCGAGGCGGAGGAGTCGTCTGTCTTGGTCTTGTCGCGGTGGAGGAGCTGCCCGCCGACTCTGGTGAGCTGCCGGGCGATGTGGAGCTCTTCGGTGGCGAGATCTACGCAGTCCCAGGCCAGGCCGAGCACCTCCCCGCGTCGCAGGCCAAGGACGAGGATCAGCACGTACGCGGCATAGAGTGGATCGTCCTGGACATGTTCGAGGAAGCGGCGAGCTTCATCGACGCTCCAGACGGCCTGTTGGCGCTTCTTCTTGGTCTTGCTGGCGCTGGGCAGCGTGGTCAGCGCTGCGACGTTCTTCGAGATCAGCTCCTCGCGAATGGCATGGCCGAGGGCAGCCCGGAGGGTGCGACGGATGCCGATGATCGTGTACCGGGCTGGGTAACCCTTGCAGCACTTCCCGATGGCACAGCATCGGCGCTTGGCCTGAGGACGCTTGTGGTCCTTCTTCTGGTCGCAGCAGGTGCAGAGGGTGGGCAGCGTGTTGAGCCAGGCTTGCACGTCGCGGACGGTGAGCTTGTCGAGGCGCTTCTTGCCCAGGCCGGGGATGATGTAGAGCCGGACGAGCGGCTCGTACGCGACGTAGGTCGTTGGTTCACGGTTGGGTTCGACGACTTCCGCGAGCCAGCGCTTGAGGAAGGCTGCCAGGGTCTCGTGCTTGGTGGCCACCGGTCCTTTGCGGGTCTGCTCGTGGAGTTTGAGCCACTTCTCGTGGGTCTCCTCGCGAGTCTTGCCGTACGCCCACTTGCGGGTCTTCTTGCCTTCCGGGGTGGTGACCCAGACATAACCTGCCCAGCCGTCCTTGTACGGGAAGATCGAGCCTTCTCCATTGGATCGCTTGGTCATGAGCAGGCCTCCTCGCAGAGTCGGGTCACGTAGGCGTCGAGCGCTTCCGCGGGGATGCGTCGGCAGCGGGCACCGACGAGGATCGAGGTGACCTCGCCGGAGCGGATGAGGTTGTAGAGCGTCCACCGACTGATCTTGAGGGTGGCCATCGCTTCCGGCACGGTGAGGAGTTCAGCGCTCATGTGAGCCTCCTCGTGATGTGCCGGTGATGGCGGCGGTGAGGAGCTGGTCTCCGGCTGAGTGGCCCTTGCCTGCGTAGGTCCATTCGCTGATCACGAGGACGGTGTCCTCGTCGAAGAGCGGGAGGCGCCCGGTAGTGATCTCGTGGTCGCGGGCGTGGTCTTCGCGGGCGGCGCGGAGTGCGCCGAGGGTGGTGGAGTAGCGACGGGATCGGGTGGAGAAGTGTCCCTTGAAGCCGAGCATGTGCGCCCACTGGGTGAGCCGGAGGTCGGCCAGGTCCTCGATGGCGCCCAGGCGTAGGCATTCGGCGATCAGGCGTTTGGCGTGGTCGCGGAGGTTGAAGGCGTCGAGGTTGTCGAGGGGGTTGATGCGGCGATCGAGGGTGCCGACGCACTCAGCCGCCTTGGTGGCGTACTTGGCGATATAGCCCGCGACGGCTTGTTCGGTGAGTTCGCCGTCCAGGGTGATGGGGCGGATGTCGAGCTGAGCGCCCCACTTGAACAGGCGGGCCGGTTGGTCGTCGACGGCCGGGACCAGAGCGCTGACGACCCGGGCGGCGTGCCGTACGGCTTGCTCCAGGACGTCGGCGGTGGCCCAGGCCGGGGGCGGTGCGGCAGGACCTCCAGGGCCGTCGATGCGGATGACGGCGTGGAAGTGGACGACGCCGCGGCGCTGGTATTCGGCGACTTTGGCGAAGGAGACGGTGAGGTGGTCGCGGAGTTCGCGCAGGGCCAGGCCGCCGAGTTTGGCCAGGTGCCGGCGGAGGGAGTCGGCCAGGCGCTTCCAGAGGAGCGGGGCCAGGGCGTTGAACAGGACTGAGCCGGTGTAGTCGTAGCAGTCGGGGCAGAGCGGTTCGCCGAGGCGGGGGTCGTCGGGGTTGTGCTTTGCCGTGCAGGACATGACGGTGCCGTGTGGGCAGGTCGGGGCGTTGCGGCGGGCGTGGCAGGGTCCGGTGTCTCGGCGGGTGTGGACCGGGCCGAAGGAGGGGGCGGTGAGGGTGACGAACAGGGTCGGGTGGTCGGTCACCGTGTCGGGGACGCCTTTGCCGCCGATGAGGCCTGCGCGGATGAGGTGGTAGGTGTCGGCGCGGTAGGTCTCGGCGCAGGCGGGGCAGCGGGAGGCGCGGCGGGTCTTGCAGGGCAGGCGTAGGACGCCGTCGGGTTCGTGGCGGGTGGTGTAGCGGTGGAGCAGTACGCCAGTGACGGCGTCCCTGTGTTCGACCTTGCCGCGCAGGTGGATCGGTTGGCGGCATCCTCCGGTGGCGCGGATCTGGGCGGCCCACCGGTCGTAGTCGGGGGCGTTGAGGCGGGTGATCAAGCCGTTGATGAGGTGCGCGTTGGTGCGGTTTGTGGGCAAGATGGAGACCTCCTTTCACTCGTTCGGGTGAGGGGATGGCCCCCGACCTGGCAGGCGTCTTGGCGGATGTACGGCCAGGCCGGGGGCGCCGCGCTTTATGCGCCGTGGTTGTCGATGCCGGTGCCGTCGCAGTCGCGGCAGCGTTCGTGGTCGGTGTCGAGTCCGGTCCCGTTGCAGGTGCAGCAGCGGTAGCGCGTCATGGGGGTCACCTCCCTTCGCGGGGTGTGGTGTTGACGTAGACCCGCCAGTGACGGGGCTTGGCGCGGTCGGGGTAGGCGCGGGAGACGCCGGAGACGGTGAAGTTCAGGCGTAGCCGGAAGAAGGCGTCGATGATCTCGGCGCGGGTGCCGTCGAGGCGGATTCGCATGGTCGTGTCCTGTCAGGTGAGCGCGATGTTGTCGCGGTAGCTGTTGGCGGCCTCGTGGCGGGCGCGTGCGTCGGCGAGGATGGCGAGCGCCTCGTAGCGGACGGGGCCGAAGCTGAGCCCTGTCTTGTAGTGGCCGAACTGGAGGTCCTTGGGGTCGATCTCGGTGCCGAGGAGTGCGGCGACGTGGTCGATGTCGGCGCGCATCGCCTTGTCGTCGGCCTTGGGAGGGAAGTACAGGGCGGTGATGCTGTGCCGGGGCAGCGGGACGTCCGGGTTGGCCTCGAAGTAGGCGGCGAGGTCACGAAGGCCGGTGACGAAAGCGGTTCGGCGGTCGGTCATCGGTGTTCTCCCTTCTGATCAGGCGGTTCGCAGGGTGTGGAGCAGATCAGAGGCGAGTTGGTTGGAGACGCCCAGGCGGACGCGCAGAGCGTCGCGGGTGATGGGTCTGCCGTGCTTGGCGTGGTGTTCGTCGGCGACGCGGCGGGCGTAGTCGAGCAGGGCGGGCGCGGGGCCGGCCTCCGGCTCGTCCTCCCGTTCGTCCTCGGTCTGCAGGACGGGCGCGAGTTCGGGGACGGCGGCGGGGGACGGCTCAGGACGGTCGATCATCCGGCGCTCCAGCATGGAGACGGCGATCAGGAAGGCAGTCGCGGGCGTGGCAGCGGTGATCCAGCCCCACACCGTCGGGTCGGCCTGGGCCAGGTTGGCGGCCAGGGACAGGACGATGCCGCCGGACAGGACGAGGACGGGCCACGTGAGCCGGCCCCGCCGTACCCTGTCCGTCGTCTTGTCGCGCTGCCGTTCGCGGGCGGCCATGACGCAGGTGAGGTCGATGCAGACGGCCACCGCCCAGGACATCCAGCCGGTTTGGCCGTGGTCGGCGGCTGTGTCGCGGATGTGGGTGAACGATCCGGCACCCGCGATGACGGCCAGGACGACGACCGGGCCGGTGTCGAGCAGTCGGCAGGCGAAGCGTCGCATCGTCGCACCCCCTTTCATGGGTTCAGGCGTTGACGGCTTGTGGAAGGTGGGCGGTGATCTCGTCCCAGGGCGGGGCGAGGTGGGCGTGAGTGCGGGCGGCGTGTTCGGCGGCTTGCTCGCTGACGTGGAAGGAGCGGGCGCGGTACCACTGGCCGTCCTGGGAGGCGACGATGGCGACGCCGGGTGTCTCTGCGGCGATGGCGCGGGCGGAGGCGAGGGCGGCGGGGTCGAGGTCGCCGAGGGTCATGGTGGCGGTTTCGGGGTCGTTGACCCGGTGGCAGATACGGCCCGAGCACTGAGCCCGCAGCGCGGTGACGCCGGGGCCGAGGTCGGAGCCGATCCGTTGGCCACAGCAGAACAGATAGATGCCGAAGGCCCGCCCGAGCTGAGCCACCCGCAGCAGCGCCGTCGAGGTGCGGGCGATCTCGTCCTTCTCGCTCTTGTCGGCCATCAGGTACAGCTCGGCCAGCTCGTCGACCAGGACCACCACGGGCACGGGTCGAAGGGCGGGAGGGAGTTGCCAGATGTTGCGGGCGGCGGCCTGGCGGCACAGGCCCATCCGGTCGATCATGAGGCCGACCAGGTCGGTTAGTAGGTCGACGGATTCGGCGCGAGACGTTGCCAGGGCTGACAGCCGAGCAGAGTAGGGGGTGAACTCGACGCCGCCCTTGAGGTCGAAGCCGACTAGCGCCACTGGTTGCGGGGACAGGCCGACAATCAGAGCGTTGGCGAGGTTGGATTTGCCTGACTGGGTCGCGCCCGCGTTGAGCCAGTGCGGGACGGTACGGAAGTCGACCACCCAGGGTTTGCCGGTCTCCAACCGTCCCACGGTGACCTTGAGCAGGTCGGGCGAGGGCGGAAGTTGGTCGACCTTGACGAGTGGGTCACGCATGGTGGCGGCCAGTCGTACCCGGCCCGGCTTGTCGGAGGAGACGCGTACCGCGTGCACGCCCCAGGAGTGGGCGAGGCGTTCGGCGGCGTCGGCGTAGTCGCCGGGAATTTGGCCCTCCAGCGTCCACAGGGTGACGCGCCAGCCGTACCGGGTGGGCAGCGGCAGCCACATGAACGGTTTGGTGTCGACGGCGACGCGTTGGAAGCGGCGCCGTACCTTGACGAGGCCGGTGGAGGCGACGGCGCCGGGGGTGAGGGTGAACCACCAGCGTTGCCGCTTCTTGGTCAGCCCGCAGCCCAGCGCTACCCGCCGCCAGGACGCCCGGACGGACAGGGCCATGAGCGGGAAGCCGACGGCGAGCCAGAAGGACGGGTAGTGGTAGCGGCGCCAGGCCCACAGCCCGGCCGCCGTAGCGGCCAGGGCTATGAGCAGGAGCAGCGGGTCAGGCATTGGCAGCCTCCCGCGCGGGGAGCAGGGCCGAGGCGCGGTAAGCGATGCCCCACCGGCCGGCGATTTCCCAGACGTAGCCGAGCAGGCCGACGGCGGTGACCTGGTCGCCGGTCGTGATGGGGGGTTCGCCGGTGGTGCCGATCTTCACGAGTTCGATGCGGCCGAACTCGTCCTCAACCGAGACAGTGACCTCGAAGACGGTGTTGCCGTTCTTGTCGGTCTTGATCTCGCCGGTGTCGCGGTTGAGGACGCGCGGCTGTGGGGCCTTGACGCAGGTGATGGCGAGCTTGGTGGTGTCCACCGGGATCGGGACGGTACGCATAGGGTCTGACCTCCTTATTCGTCGTAGCCAACATGGTTAACCTAGTTGGCTCAGTTGTCAATGTTGGCGTGGGTGACTTGGTGTGGTGAGATTGGTGCGATGGTCAAGCACACCGGGCGGCCCGGCTACCTCCAGATCGCTGACGATCTGCGCTCGCAGATCCGCGGCGGCTCCCTCGCGCCCGGCAGCCCGTTGCCCTCCACCGCCCAGCTCGCCGAGCGATACGACGCGTCGCTGTCGGTGGTGAAGATGGCGGTCGGCATTCTGCGCAACGAGGGCCTGGTGATCGGCCAGCAGGGCAAGGGCGTGTTCGTCCGTGATGGCGACCAGGCAGCCCCGGCCGGGGATCTCGCGGGCGAGGTCGCCGACCTGCGCTCCGCCGTACAAGAGCTGTCGGTACGGCTCGCGCAGGTCGAGGAGCAGCTATCTACGTCCACGACACGCCCCGCCCCACATAACCGGTAGCCATCCGGTCGCGAAGGCTCGCGCTCATGGCCCTGTCGGCGCGGTGAATGCTCACCACGATCATCACGAAGCCGACCAGGACGACGAGGCCGAGAGCCGCCGCGATAACGAGCGCGATCATGACCAGATCACCCCAGCCTTGGAGCTGTTGCGCGGGCCGCGCGGGGGACGGCGGGTCTGGCCGCGACGCGAGCGCTTGCCCGCCTGCTTCCTGGCCCAGCGGTCACGAGCCAGGCACTTGAGGCAGCGGGTCTGTCCCTCGTCCAACACCGCGCCGCACTCGCACGCGGGGGTCGGGTAGATCTCGTTTGCCATGTGATCACCACTCCTTTCGGTCGCCGTTCTTGCTTGCGAACTGAGAATGCGACGAAGAGTGAGGACGAGATCACTACAGGACGGGACATGTTCAAGACGTCCGGCTTACGATGTCGAGGTCCCTGGGCGTCCTCCCGGAGCAGGTGAGATGGCGAACGAACGGCTACGCGCGGCACTGCTGGAACGCGGGGTGAGCATCGCGGATCTGGCCGATGCGATCCGAGTCGATCCGAAAACGGTCGAGCGGTGGATCACCAAGGGGCGCGAGCCGTACCGAAAACACCGGTATGCGGTGGCTTCCTACCTGGGCACGGACGAGACCTACCTATGGCCGGAGGCGCTCACACGCGAACAGGTGGCGTCGGCGTCCGAGAGCGAGGTCGTGCGCGTCTATCCGCATCGCTGGGCCGTGCCCCGGGACGCGTGGGGACGTCTGTTCGCCGAGGCGTCCGAGGAGATCGGCGTGCTCGTCTACAGCGGGCTTTTTCTCGCCGACGACGCGGGCATGGTTCGGATGCTCGGCGAAAAGGCCGGCGCGGGCGTGCGGGTCCGTATTCTGCTGGGCGACCCTGACTGCGCCGAGGTCGCCCAGCGTGGCGAGGACGAGGGCATAGACGGCGGTATGGCCGCCAAGATTCGCAACGTCCTTGTCCTCTACCGGCCGTTGCGTGGGCGGGAGAACGTGGAGATCCGGCTGCATCGGACGGTGCTCTACAACTCGATCTACCGCGCCGACGACCAGTTCCTCGTCAACACCCACGTGTACGGCACGCCCGCCGGGAACGCGCCGGTGTTCCATCTGCGCCGGGTGCAGGGGGGCGACATGGTCAACACCTACCTCGACAGCTTCGAGCGGGTGTGGGCCGGGGCCGTCCCGGTAGGCTCGTGAGCATGGGCCGCCGCATCGACTTCTACGACGATCCCGCCGCGCCCAAGCCGAACAGCCTCGTCCCCTCGGTGAACGTCGTGGTCACCAACGAGGCCGGGGACGTCCTGATGATCCGGCGCTCCGACAACGACAACTGGGCCGTCCCAGGTGGCGCCATCGACCTGGGCGAGTCGATCCCGGCGGCAGCCGTGCGGGAGACCGTCGAGGAGACCGGCATCACGTGCGAGATCACCGGGCTGGTCGGCACCTACAGCGACCCCCGGCACGTGATCCTCTACACCTCCAACGGTGAGGCGCGGCAGGAGTTCTCGATCGTCCTCACCGCGCAGGCGGTCGGCGGAGAACCGACGCCGAGTGACGAGTCGCGCGAGGTGCGATGGGTTCCCCGTGACGAGGTGTCGACGCTGTCCATGGACCGGTCGATGCGCATGCGGATAGAGCACTACTTGGGCGGATCGGCAGTGCCGTACATCGGTTAGTGCCATTGTTGACCAATGGCTTTGGATCTTGTCCGGGGCGCTGTCATCGGGTTGCCCGCGGGCCTTGGCCTGGGGTACCCGGTGTCGCGTCTGTACGAGGAGGACCTCGACGGCTACGTGGCCCTGCCCGGCATCGCCTTGGCCGTGGTGCTGATCTTGCCGGGTGGATGGCTGCTCGCGAGGCTGGCGCGAATCACGCATCCACTTCGCACCGCGCTGCTCGGGCCGACGCTGTTGTGGGTATCCAGCGGCGCGGCGGCACTAGCTGTGCCCCATCCGAGCCCGCGATTGGTTCTCCTCGAAGTCGCCGCGCTAGCCGTTGTGAGCTATGCGTGCGCTGCTCAGTTGACGGGCACCACGTCACTGGCTCCACGTGTGATCGCTGCTGGAGTGGTGTGTGCGTGCGTGATCACGACGTCGGCGATCCAAGAACGGCGAGCGGAGAGGGAGGAGCGGCAACGGCGCAGTGAGTACATCACGTATCTCCGCGAGTCCGTACCGTTGGCGGTGCCTGCTGTCGTCCCGGGTCGCCGGCTGGTCAGGACATTGCCTCTCGCCGACCGCACCATGGAACTCGGCTACGCCAAGGATCGAGAGAGCGAAGCCGACGTGCTCATCCGTATCACCGACAACGAGGATCCACGTCGGGCATGTGCGGCGTGGAGTCGGGAAGATGCCAAGCCCGGTTGTGAAGGTCGCGTCCAGGATGCGGTGTAAAAGGGAACGAGCGTAGGTTGCCGTGCTGAACCGTCCAAAGTTCGCACTACGCAAGGACCTACGCTCGTGGC
>NZ_JBHZBH010000060.1:0-37316 GCF_042754765.1 Nonomuraea sp. NPDC059194
CACCACGACCGCGACATCGCCGCCGCGCTCAACATCCTCGCCGAAGGCATCCGCCTGCGGTCCCTGTACGACGTGGCCGCCGGGCTGGCGGACACTCGAAACGACTGTGAAGGGCAGGTAAGACCAGGAAAGGCAATCCCGACCCTGGCACCGCCCGAAACCTGCACCGCGCAAGCGGCGTAGAAGCAGCAGTAAACACCCCGCCGCGAGGCGGGAGAATCCCCGCCGTTTATGCGGGGAGAAGTCAATTCGGGCTGTTCAACCCGGCCCCCACCTGGTGGGGCGTCGCGGGCGAGCTGATGGCGGCCGCCGTCAACCCGCAACTGGCCGCCTACAGCCACGCCCCCGCCGCCGCCGTCGAGATCGAGCGGCACGTGCTGGCGTTCCTGGCCGCTCGCCTCGGCCTGCCCGACAAGACGGAGGGAACCTTCACCACCGGCGGCGCCGAGGCCAACCTGACCGCTGTCGTCGTCGCGCTGACCCGCGCCTTCCCCTCCTACCCGACATCCGGCCTGACGGGGCGGCCGGTGCTGTACACCTCGGCCGAGAGTCACCTGGCCTGGCTGAAGATCGCGCACATGACCGGGCTGGGCCGCGACGCCGTACGGCTGGTGCCGGTGGACGCGGCGCACCGCCTGGACACGGTGGCCCTGCACGAGCTGCGCGCGGCCGACCTGGCGGCGGGGCGGCAGCCGTTCCTGCTGGTCGCGACGGCGGGTACGACGGCGGGCGGCGCGCTCGACCCGGATCCGTACGCCACCAGCGTGCAGTGGTCGCGCCGCTTCGCGGGGCTGAAGGTCTTCCTCGCGCTGGCCATCGCCGGGCTGCCCGCCTATGCCGAACAACTCGAACGCGACGTGCGCCTCGGCGACCTCCTGGCCGTCCGCCTGCGCCAGGAAGGCTGGCAGCGGGTCAACGACACCCCGCTACCGGTGATCTGTGTGGCCGATCCCGCAGCCGAGGCCCGCGGGCCGCAGGCGAGCGCCGCCTGGCACGCGGGCGTGGCCGCTCGCGTGGTCACCGGCGGCGCCGCCTGGGTCAGCACGGTACGGCTGGCCGGCCGCCCCGCCATCCGCCTGTGCCTGACCAGCCACCGAACCAGCCCGAGCGATATCGAGGCCGTGGTCGACGCCCTCGGCCGGGCCAGGAAGGACGAGAGCGCATGACGTCCAGCGTGGTCAATAATTTTTGCCGTCGCGACGATAGCCCCCTTGACGAGCCCCGAGGGTGAGCATAATTTTCATCGCGTGGGACTGCTGGGCCGTATCAGAGCCGACCAGGCCGACCAGCCGGAGGCGTTGCGCAAGGTCGCCGAGGCGATCCTCGCCAATCCCGCGCAGGCCGCCCGCTCGACGATCGTCGACCTGGCCGAGCGCAGCGGCACCTCGACCGCCACGATCACCAGGTTCTGCCGTGCGCTCGGCTTCGGCGGCTACGCCGAGCTGCGCGTGGCCGTCGCCACCGAGACCGGCAGGACGGCCACGCAGCGCTGGGAGACCGACATCGGCCAGGAGATCCTCCCCACCGACGACCTCGACAGGGTGCTCGGCGTGGTCTCGGGCAACGACATCAGGCTCATCAGGGAGACCGCCGCCCAGCTCGACCTGGCCATGGTCGAGAAGGTCGCGGAGGCGATCTCCCGCGCGGGCCGGGTGCTGCTGTTCGGCGTGTCGAGCAGTGCGGCCGTCTCCAGCGAGATGGAGCAGCGCCTGCAGCGGATCCGCGTCCCGACCTGGAGCAGGTCCGACGCGCACAGCGCGCTCAGCGACGCCGCGCTGCTCGGCCACGGCGACGTGGCCGTCGGCATCTCCCACAGCGGCAGGACCCGCGAGGTCATCGAGGTGCTGGCCGAGGCGGGCAGTCACGGCGCGATCACCGTCGCCGTCACCTCGCACCCCGACTCGCCGCTGGCCGAGGTGGCCGAGCTGGTGCTCACGACGGCCAGCCGCGAGACCACCTTCCGCGCCCACGGGTTCGCCGCCATCCACTCCCAGCTGCTCGTCCTCGACATCGTCTACGTCTCGGTCGCGCAGCGCACCTACGAACGCACCCGCGAGGCGTTCGACCTGACCGTCAGGGCCGTCGAAGGCCACCGCCTGCCCGAAGGAGAACCGTGAACCCGGCCGAGTACGCCAGGCACATCGCCGACCTCGTCGCCGTCATTCCGCAGGATCCCGGGATCGGCAAGGCCGCCGCCCTCGTCGCCAGGACGATGGAAAGGGACGGGGTGATCCAGGCGTTCGGCTCCGGCCACTCCGAGGCGACCGCGATGGAGATCGCCGGCCGCGCCGGCGGGCTCGTGCCCACCAACCGGCTCGCGCTCAGGGACATCGTCCTGTACGGCGGCGCCGACCCCGCCGAGCTCGCCCGCTTCGACCTGGAACGCGACCCCGGCCTCGCTCAGCGCATCCTCGACCTCGCGCCCGTCAGGGACGAGGACCTGTTCGTGATCATCTCCAACTCGGGCGTCAACGGCGTCGTCGTCGAGCTGGCCACCCTGGTCAAGGAGCGCGGTCACGACCTGATCGCCATCACCTCCCTCGCCCACACCTCCAGCGTGCCGTCCAGGCACCCGTCGGGGCGCAAGCTGCTCGAACTCGCCGACGTGGTCCTCGACAACCGGGCGCCGCGCGGCGACGCCGTCCTTCCCCTGCCCGGCGGGGGCGCGGTCGGGGCCGTCTCCACGATCACCTCGGCCCTGCTGGTGCAGCTCGTCGTCGCAGAGGCGGTCCGCGAGATGGTGGAGGCGGGACGGACGCCGCCGGTCTACCTGTCGTCGAACGTCCCCGAGGGCGACGCCCACAACCTGGCACTCGAGGCCCGCTACGCAGGCCGTATCAGAAGGGGCGGCTGACCGGAGGCGCCGCGGCGCGGTGCCCGCTGGGGGTGACGCCGCGCAGACGTTTGAACGCGACGCTCAAGGCGAAAGTGTTGGCGTAGCCGACCTTCCTGGCTATCGAGCCCACCGTGTCATCCGTCTCGCGCAGCAGATCGGCCGCCAGGGCGATGCGCCAGCCCGCGAGATAGGCCATCGGCGGTTCACCGACCTGCGTGGTGAACCGTCGCGCGAGCGCGGCACGGGACACCCCGACCTTGGCTGCCAGGCCCGCCACCGTCCACGGGTGGGCAGGGTTGTCGTGCAGCAGCCGCAGCGCCTGGCCGATCACCGGATCATCCAGCGCGCGGTACCAAGCGGGCGCGTCCCCCCGGTCGAACCAGCCGCGCAGGGTGGAGAGCAGCATCATGTCCAGCAGCCTGTCCAGCATCAGCTGCTGACCCGGCCGGTCCTTGGCGATCTCCTCGGTCACCAGGTCCAGCATCGGGCAAGGACAGTCGGCGTCGGACAGCACCAGCACCTCGGGCAGCGCCTGAAGCAGTCGCTCGCTGACCTCCCCGCGGGTCTCGTAGGCGCCGCTGAGCAGCAGTGCCGAGTCGTCCGAGAGCTCGCCGCAGGTGCGGGTGCCCGCCTCGATGCCGTCGGCCCCCGCGCAGTAATCGGCGCTGCCGACCGTGAACCGCGGTGGCGTGGACGGGTCGTCGGCGACCGTGTACGGCGCGTGGCCGCGAACGATGGCGATGTCTCCAACCCTGATCGGCACCGGCTCGCCCTCGTCGGGGACGATCCACGCCTCGCCCCGCAGCATCGTGGCCAACGTCAGCGGGGCGCCGCTGGCCATCCGCAGCGACCACGGCGGATTGATGATCGTCTGCCTGAAGAGCGCACCGCGCGCCCTCACCTCGCCCAACAGATCAGAAAGTGTGTCCACCACGCCTACCGTAGACGCACAGGTATCGATCTGAGCTTCCTGGCCATGGATCGTCTACGCCGGAAGCGATTGGCTGTGCGGTATGTCTCTCCATCCCATTCTGGTCACCGGCGCCACCGGCAAATCCGGCAGCCGGGTCGTCTCTCAACTGCGGGCCAAGGGGATCCCCGTGCGCGTCGCGTCGCGCTCCAGCCAGCAGCGCTTCGACTGGACCGACCGCAGCACGTGGGACCCGGTCCTTGACGGCGTGAAGGCCGTGTACATCGTGCCGCTGGACGGCACGACCCTCACCCGTCCCTTCGTCGAGCGCGCGGTCCTGCACGGTGTCGAACGGATCGTGCTGGCCTCCGCACGCGGGGTCGACGTGCCGGACTACGCTCCCGACAGCAGCGGTCTCGCCGCGACCTTCGGAGACGGCGAGGACGCGGTACGCCACAGCGGGGTCGAGTGGACGATCACCCGGCCGGGCTGGTTCGCCCAGAACTTCAGCGAGGGCTTCTTCTCGGACGCGATCCGCGCCGGTGAGCTCAGGCTGCCGGCCGGCGACGGTGCGGCCAGCTTCGTCGACGCCGAGGACATCGCGGCGGTCGTGGTCGCGGCGCTCACCGAGGACGGCTCCGCCGGGCAGACCTACGAGCTGTCCGGGCCGCGGGCGGTGACTCTCGCCGAAGCCGTCGCCACGATCTCCGAGGCGACCGGCCGGGAGATCCGCTACGTCCCGCTCTCCGTCGAGGACTACGTCGCCGAACTCGTCGCCCAGGGTGTGCCCGCGACCGACGCGCAGGTCCTCGCCGACATGGTGTCCCCGCTCAGGGAGGGCAAGGACGACTATCTCTCCGACGGCGTGCAGCGGGCCCTGGGCCGCCCGCCCAGGGACTTCACCGCGTTCGTGAAGGCCACCGCGGCTGCCGGAGGGTGGAGGGGCTGACCACGAAACCCGTCACCCGGTGAAGGCGGCGTGCAGTCGCTCGGCCGCGCCGGAAGGCAGCAGGTCGAGCGCGGCCAGCCACGCCGCCGCCCCCGCCCCGTCGCGCGCCGTGCTGACCTGCGCGTCCCATCGCCGTTCCAGCAGTGTCCGTACGGCCTGCCGTACCGGACCCGGGGTGGTCAGCACGGAGCCCGCCAGCACGATGGGCCCGCCGTCGTAGACCCTGGCCACCGTCTCGGCCAGGTGGGCGGCGGCCCGCTCGGCGATGTCGACGGCCATCGGGTCGCCTGCCGTCGCGGCCTGGCTGACCAGGGCCGACAGCGGGCCGAGCACGGTGCGGTCGGCCTGGGCGAGCCTGACGATGCGTTCGGCCTCCCTGCGCGGCGTGGGCCCGCGCTCGTCGCCGAGGAAGCTTCCCACGACCAGCTCCGACAGCGGCCCGGCCGGTTCCCCCCTGCCGAGGGCGTGGACGACGGCTTTGGCGGCCTGCCTGCCGATCCAGAAGCCGGACCCGGCATCGCCCAGCAGCCAGCCGAGCCCGTCGGACAGCAGGCCGAGTTCGCGGTCGGTGACGCGCGCGGCGACCGCTCCCGTGCCTGACAGCAGCAGTGTGCCTGAGGGCGCGGCCGAGCCGGCCGCGTAGGCGATCGGCACGTCGTTCATGAGGCGCGGGCCTGCGGCGATGCCATGGTCGGCCCACACCTTGGCGAGGACGAGATCGAAACCGACGGTGGTGCCCGCCACGCCAGCCACCGAGCGCGTCACCCACGAGGGGTCGACGCCGTCGAGGGCCTGGCCGAGCGCCGCCCCGATCGCGGCCGCCGCCGCCTCGACGCCGTGGGAGCTGGGGTTGCCGCCGCCCGCCTTGCCGTAGCCGAGCCTGGTGCCGTCGAGGGCGTGGACGGCCACCCGGGAGGACGTCGCGCCCGCGTCGACACCGACCACCACCTCACCGGCCACGACGTCCCCGCGCTTCACGGTCACCTGCCCACTCGCTCTCGCTTACCGGCCAAGACTTCACCAAAGAAGCCGTTATGCACGTGTCACATCCTGGGTCTTGACGTGACCCGATTGCAAGAATAATTTTCGCCGCAAGGTCCGATATTCGGAAGGAATATTCGTGCCATCTGGTGCCCTCGGCCGCGTCGAAACCGAACTGCCCGGTCTGCCGGAAGCTCTGCGCAGGGTGGGCGAGGTGATTCTGGGCGACCCCGCCGAGGCCGCCCGCTCCACGATCATCGCGCTGGCCGAGCGGGCGGGCAGCTCGCCCGCCACCGTGACGAGGTTCTGCCGGGCGTTCGGCTTCTCCGGCTACGCCGAGCTCCGCGTCGCGCTGGCGACGGAGACGGGAAGGGCCGCGCAGGCCGGTTGGGGCGCGGGTGTGGGCCAGGACATCGGCCCCGACGACCCGCTCGACGCCGCGGTCGAGGTCATGGCGGCGGCCGACGCCCGCCTGATCCAGGACACCGCCGCCCAGCTCGACCTGGCGGCCGTCGGCCGCGTCGCCGACGCGATCGTCTCGGCCCGCAGGGTGCTGCTGGTGGGGGTGTCCACCAGCGGCGCGGTGGCCACGATGTTCGAGGGACGGCTGCGCCGCATCGGCGTGCCGTGCTGGAGCTCGGGCGACGCGCACGTCTCCCTGTCGGACGCGGCGCTGCTCGGCCGGGGCGATGTCGCGATCGGCATCTCGCACAGGGGTCGCACCAGGGAGGTGACGGAGGCGCTGGCCGAGGCCCGCACGCACGGCGCGGTCTGCGTCGCGGTCACCTCGTTCGCCCGCTCGCCGCTGGCCGAGCTGGCCGACCTGGTGCTCACCACGGCCAGCAGGGAGACCACGTTCAGGCTCGGCGGCCTGGCCGCCGTCCACTCGCAGTTGTTCGTGCTGGACGCCGTCTACGTGGCGGTCGCCCAGCAGACCTACGAACGCACCAATCAGGCCTTCGAGCTGACCATCAAGGCCGTGGAGAGTCATCGACTGGAGTAGCCATGCCGAACACCCCCCAGACCACCCCGCTCACCCGACGTCAGCTGCTGCGCAGCGCCGTTCTCGTTCCCGCGGCGGGCGCGCTGGCCGCCTGCGCCACGCCCGCCGCGCCGCCCGCCACCTCGGCGCCCGCGGCGGCGGCCCCGACCAGCGCCGCCAACCCCTTCGGGGTCGCGGCCGACAAACCGCTGGAGATCTGGATCTTCGACGGTGGCTTCGGCAACGCGTACGCCACGGACATCCACCAGCCGCTGTTCGCCGCGAAGCACCCCAAGGTGGAGATCAAGCACAACACCACCAAGGAGATCACCAAGGTCCTCCAGCCGCGCTTCGCCGGCGGCAACCCGCCCGACGTGATCGACAACTCGGGCGCGAACGCGATGGACTTCGGCGCCCTCGCCCAGGACGGCCAGCTCCTCGACCTGACTCCGCTGCTCGACGCGCCCACGTGGGACGACCCCTCGACCAAGGTGCGCGACTCCATCGACCCCGCCGTGGTCGAGATCGGCACCTATGACGGCAAGTTCAGCGTGCTCGGCTATGTGAACTACATCTACGGCATCTGGTACTCCAAGAAGGCCTTCGACGACAACGGCTGGCAGGCGCCGAAGACATGGGAGGAGTTCATCGCCCTCTGCGAGACGATCAAGAAGTCCGGCAAGATGGCGCCCTTCACGTACGCGGGCAAGTTCCCCCAGTATGTGTACGAGTCGTTGCTGACCATGGCCGCCAAGATCGGCGGTAATGAGGTGCTGGTCAACATCGACAACCTCGAGGACGGCGCGTGGACCACCGACGCCATGAAGCAGTCGGCCACCCGCTGGGCCGAGGTCGGCGCCAAGTACCTCCTGCAGGGCACCGCGGGCCTCGACCACGTGCAGACGCAGACCGCGCAGAACAAGTACGAGGTCGCGATGCTGCCCTCCGGCTCCTGGCTGGAGAACGAGCAGAAGGACACCACCCCCGCCGACTTCGCCTACCAGATGTTCGTCATCCCCGACGTCACGGGCTCGGACAAGATGCCGTACGGCACGCTCCACGCCCAGCCTGGCGAGAACTTCATCGTGCCCTCGAAGGGCGCCAACCCGCAGGGCGGCATGGAGTACCTGAGGGCCATGCTGTCGAAGAAGGCGGCCGGCGACTTCAGCGAGCTGGTCAGGACCGTCTCGGTGGTCAAGGGCGCGGGTGACGGCAGGGCGCTGTCGCCCGGCGCGAAGAGCGCGTCCGACGCCGTGACCGCCGCGGGCGCGAACACCGTCTACTGGCGCTGGGAGCGCTGGTACGCCCAGCTCAAGGACGAGGCGATCGCCGCCACCGGCCAGCTGATGAGCGGCGGGCTGACCGCCGACAAGTACCTGGAGCGCATCCAGAAGAAGTCCGACGAGATCAAGAAGGATTCCGCGATCAAGAAGTACACGCGCTGACATGCTGCGCCGTCGCCTCTTCATCGCCTCGTTCCTCGCGGCGCCGGTCACGCTCTACCTGGTCTACGTGATCGCGCCGTACGTGCAGGCGTTCTACATCGCGATGACCGACTGGCGCGGCGTGTCCGCCGCGCCGCGGTTCGTCGGCCTCGACAACTTCCGGCGGCTGTTCGACGACGGGATCTTCTGGAAGGCGGTCTCGCACAACGCGCTGCTGCTGGTGCTGCTGCCGCTGATCACCATCGTCGTCGCGCTGTTCTTCGCGTTCCTGCTGAACGTGGGCGGCAGGGGCATCGCGGGGGTGCCGGGCTCGAAGGTCTACCGGGTGGTGTTCTTCTTCCCCCAGGTGCTGGCCGTGGCCGTGGTCGCGGTGCTGTTCCAGCAGGTCTTCAGGCCCGACGGCAGCGGCATGCTCAACGGCCCCCTCATGGCGCTCGGCCTGTCGCCCGTCGGGTTCCTGTCCGACCCGTCGATCGCGTTCTGGTCGGTGCTCGGCGTCATGATCTGGCAGGCGGTCGGCTTCTACGTCGTGCTGTTCTCCGCCGGGCTCGCCTCGATCCCCGGCGACATGTTCGAGGCCGCGCAGATCGACGGGGCGGGACGCTTCTCGCTGTTCTTCCGCATCACGCTGCCGCTGCTCTGGGACACCGTCCAGACCGCGTGGGTCTACCTCGGCATCCTCGCCCTCGACGTCTTCGCGATCGTGTGGGTGATGACCGACCAGCACGGCGGTCCCGACTTCTCCACCACCGTCATGGCCGCCGAGATCTACCGCAACGCCTTCCAGTACTTCCGCTTCGGCTACGCCTCCGCCCTCGGCGTCGTCATGTTCTTCTTCACCATCGGCTTCGCGATCCTGGCCCTGCGGCTCTCGCGTCGGGAACGAATCGAGTACTGATGTATCTATCGCGCACGAGCCTCAAGGCGGAACGGCGCCTGCGGCTGGGGCCGCTGTCGGTGCTCACGCACGTGGCGCTGCTGGTCTGGACCGTCCTGGTGATCGTCCCGATCCTGTGGACGTTCCTGGCGTCGGTGAAGAGCGAGGACGAGATCTTCGGCGACGCGTGGTCGCTGCCCGCCTCGATCCGATGGGACAACTTCGCCCGGGCGTGGGAGCAGGCCCACATCGGCCAGTACATGCTCAACAGCGTCATCGTGGTGTCGTTCAGCACGCTCGGCACGATGCTGCTGGGCTCGATGGCGGCCTACGTGCTGGCGCGCTACCCCTTCCGCGGCAACCGCGCCTTCTACCTGCTGTTCGTCTCGGGCCTGGCCTTTCCCGTCTACCTGGCGCTGACCCCGCTGTTCTTCGTGGTGCAGAACATGGGGCGGCTGGTCCCCTTCATCGGCCTGAACACCCACGCGGGCCTGGTGCTGGTGTACATCGCCTACTCGATGCCCTTCACGGTGTTCTTCCTGGCGGCCTTCTTCCGTACACTGCCGACCGCGGTGGCGGAGGCGGCGTTGGTGGACGGCGCCTCGCACACCCGCATCTTCTTCCAGATCATGCTGCCGATGGCCAGACCCGGCATCGTCAGCATCACGATCTTCAACGTGCTCGGCCAGTGGAACCAGTACCAGCTTCCGCTGGTCCTGCTGCAGGAGCGCGACAAGTGGGTCCTCACCCAGGGCATCGCCGACATCTCCACGGCGGCTGGCTACGACCAGGACTGGTCGGCGCTGTTCGCCGCGCTGACTCTCGCGATCCTGCCGATGCTCGTCGTCTACACCGTCTTCCAACGGCAGATCCAGACCGGCCTGACCGCCGGAGCGCTGAAATAGGCCGCTCAGTCCGGCGGCTCGAGCTCCTCGCCGGGCCTGGACCCCGACGAGGACCACAGGCCCTCCCTGCGGGCGGCCTCGTCGGGGTCGCCCTCAGCGGCCTGCTCGGGCCGTCCCTGCCTGACGGGCGCCGCCTCCGCCTCCGCCACCACCTGGGCGTCACGCTGGTCCAGCTCGTCCGGCGACCCGTCGTCGTTCAGCGTCCTGTCGACGTGCTCGGCCGCCTCTTCCCCCGTGTGTCCCACGTCTGGTGTTTCGCTCATACGGCAACCGCTACCCAGGATTCGGTACGGCAGGCCGGTGCAGCAGCGCCTCGTCGGCATCAGGGAGCCAGGAGTCGGCCGGGCGGTCCATCCAGCCTTCCTCCTCGGCGACCGCCCGGAAGAGCGCGGCCAGCCCCGGGTGCCGCAGCCCCGGCCGGTGCACCAGGCTGACGAGCGACAGCGGCACGGGATCCACCAGCGGCCGGACGACGGTCCCGGGCGTCTCGCCCCAGCCCATGCTCGACAGCACCGGCTCACCGTGCCGCCTGACGTACACCAGCAGCTCGTCGAGCCCGATCGGGCGCGCGTGGGGCGTGGCGAGCGTCAGGCCGAACTCCTCGGCCAGCAGCCTGCCGAGGTCGGTCCACTCGGTGGTGTTGGGGTTGCCCGCCATGATGTCGAGCGGGAAGTCGGCCAGCACGCCGAGCGGCACCTCCTCCAGTTCGGCCAGCGGATGTGTCTCGGGCAGGATCACCGCCATCGGTTGCAGCCTGACGGGCACCTGCGCCAGGCGCGCCCGCGTCTCGGGAGCCAGCCCGGCGAAGCGGCCGAACGACACGTCGAGGGCGCCCGCCACGATCGCCGCCGCGCCCGCGGACAGCCCGCCGTGGAAGCGGGCCACGATCTCCGCCTCGGGAGCCAGCTCCCGCGCCCTGACCAGGTAGCGGGGCGGCGCCAGCCCCGCGCTGTTGAGGTCGACCAGCAGCGGCCCCGCCGCGCCACGCATCTCGGCGACCAGGTCGTCGTGGACGGCCAGCAGCCGCCTGGCGGCGGGCAGCAGCCGGGTTCCCGCCTCCGTCAGCTCGACCTGGCGCGTGGAACGGGCGAACAGCACGACGCCGAGCTGCTCCTCCAGGCGGCGCACGTCGCGGCTGAGCGCCTGCTGCGCCACGTAGAGTCTGGCCGCCGCGCGCCCGAAGTGGAGCTCCTCGGCGACGGCGACGAACACCCGCAGGAGCCGGGGGTTGATGTCCACCCCCGAAGATTAACAACAGAAGAGCGTTAATCATGAAATTTCAGGTGTTGGACGCGATGTCCGGTTCGGCGGGAGCCTTGCGGACATGATCCTCCGCTTCTTCCGCACCTTCGGGCTGACCGGCACGCAGGCATTCACGCTCCTCACCCTCCCCCAGGGAAGCGGCCACTTCCTCATGTGACCGAGTCAAAAACATAACCGAGTTACACTAACTGCATGACCGAACTCGAGGCCGAGCGCGCCTACGTCGCCGAGTGCAGGAAAGGGCTCCAGCGGATGCTCGACGGGGCCCGTGACAACGTCATCGTCGGAGAGACCGTCGCGGGCGACCGCTACAGCGCCGAACGCCTGGGCCGCCACCTCAAGAGCCTGGCCAACGAGCTGAGCGAGACCCCCGACGGCCCGCCGTTCTTCGGCCGCCTCGACGTCGAGGACGGCCACCGCTACTACATCGGCCGCCGGCACATCTCCGGAGATACCGGGCAGGCGCCCGTCGTGATCGACTGGCGGGCGCCGGTCTCGACCGCCTTCTACCGCGCGCACGCGGGCGACCGGCGCGGCGTCCTGACCCGCCGCAGGTACGGCTGGGCCGAGCAGACCCTCACTGGGCTGACCCTCACCGGCTTCGAGGACGAGCGCCTCGACGGCGGCGAGCGGGTCGCCAGCAGGATCCTCGCCGCCGAGATCGAGCGGCCCAGGGTCGGCCCCATGCGCGACATCGTCGCCACCATCCAGCCCGAGCAGGACGAACTGGTCAGGGCCGAGCTGGAGGAGTCGATCTGCGTGCAGGGCGCGCCCGGCACCGGCAAGACGGCCGTCGGCCTGCACCGGGCCGCCTACCTCCTGTACGCCCACCGGCAGCGGCTGGACCGGCACGGCGTACTCATCCTCGGCCCCAACCGGGCCTTCCTCGGCTACATCGGCGCCGTGCTGCCCGCGCTCGGCGAGGTCGACGTCGAGCAGACGACCGTGGACGAGCTGCTCCGGCGGGTCAGGGTCAGCGGCGTCGACTCCGCCGCGGCCGCGATCGTCAAGCACGACGAGCGGATGGCGGCGGTGGCCAGGAAGGCGCTGTACGGGCGGATCGCCAAGCCCGCCGAGCCGGTGGCGGTGCGCGACGGGGCGTTCGTGTGGCGGGTCCAGCCGGAGGAGCTGCGGCGGATCGTCGACGACGCGAGGCGGGCGGCGCTGCCGTACCGGATCGGGAGGGAGCGGGTGCTGTCGCAGACGGTCGCCCTGATCGGCCGCCAGGCCGAGCTGCGCGGGCGCACCGCGACCGCGGCGTGGACGCGGGCGATGACCAGAGGCGCGCGGCCCGCGATCGACGCCGTGTGGCCGGCCGTGAAGGCGGAGGACGTGCTGGCCGAACTGCTCGCCGACCCGAGCGGGCCCGCCGAGGACATCCTCACCCCCGAGGAGCAGCGGGCGATCACCCGCACCGGCAGGAAGTGGACGGCCGCCGACACCGTGCTGATCGACGAGCTGGAAGGGCTGCTCGACCACCCGAAGAGCTACGGGCACGTGATCGTGGACGAGGCGCAGGACCTGTCGCCGATGCAGTGCCGCGCCATCGCCCGCAGGAGCCGGTACGGCTCGCTGACCGTGCTCGGCGACCTGGCCCAGGGCACCACGCCGTGGGCGGCGACCGACTGGGCCGAGCAGGTGCGCAGCCTCGGCAAGCCGGACGCCACGGTGATCGCGCTGACGACCGGGTTCAGGGTGCCCGCCCAGGTCGTGGAGCTGGCCAACGGGCTGCTCGACGACCTGGGCGCCAACGTGCCGCGCACCCGCTCGTTCCGGTCGGAGGGACGGCTGCTGATGCGCCCGGACGGCGCGGCCGTGGCCGCCGTCACCGAGGCCCTGGCGTACGAGGGCTCGATCGGGGTCATCGCGGCCGACCACGAGCTGCCCGCGCTGGCGGCGCGGCTGCGGGCGGCGGGGGTGGACCTCGCGCCGGTCGACGAGCCCGGCGCGAGAGTGACGGCGGTGCCGGCGAGCATGGCCAAGGGGCTGGAGTACGACCATGTGGTGGTCGTCGGCCCCGAGGCCATCGCCGCCGCCGAGCCGCGCGGCCTGAACCGCCTCTACGTGGTGCTCACCAGGGCGGTCTCGCGACTCGACGTGGTGGGCCCGCTGCCGGTCAGCGGGGCAGACGCCGCGCTCAGGACAGGCGCACCAGAGCCCGGGTCGCTGCCGGTCACCCTGCCTGGCGGAGCGTGCGGGCCGCGCTGACCACGTTGGCCAGCGACGCCTCGACCTGCTCGTAGGTGCGGGTCTTCAGCCCGCAGTCGGGGTTGACCCACAGCCGCTCGGCGGGCAGCACCTCCAGCGCGGCCCGCAGCAGCGCCTCGACCTCGGCCTCGGCCGGCACCCGAGGCGAGTGGATGTCGTACACGCCGGGGCCGAGGCCGCGCGAGTAGCCGCCGACGCCCTTCAGGATGCGCGCTCCCGACCTGGCCGACTCGATCGTGGTCACGTCGGCGTCGAGGCCGTCGATCGCGGCCAGGATCTGGTCGGCGTCGGAGTAGCACAGGTGCGTGTGGATCTGGGTGCGGTCGGCGGCCACCGAGGTGGCCCTGCGGTAGGCGGCCACCGCCCACTCCAGGTACTCGCCCTGGGCGCCGGCCCGAAGCGGGAGCAGCTCGCGCAGCGCGGGTTCGTCCACCTGGATGATCGACACGCCGGCCGCCTCCAGGTCGCGCACCTCCTCCGCGATGGCGTCGGCGACCTGGAACGTCACCTCGCGCAGCGGCAGGTCGTCGCGCACGAACGACCACGCCACGATCGTGACCGGCCCGGTCAGCATGCCCTTGACCGGCTTGGCGGTCAGCGACTGCGCGTACGTCGCCCAGCGCACGGTGATGGGGGAGGGGCGGCTGACGTCGCCATGCAGCAGCGGCGGCCTGGTGCAGCGCGAGCCGTACGACTGGACCCAGCCGTGCCTGGTGACAGCGAACCCGTCGAGGTGCTCGGCGAAGTACTGCACCATGTCGTTGCGCTCGGGCTCGCCGTGGACGAGCACGTCGAGGCCGAGCCGCTCCTGCAGCTCGATCGCGCGCGCGATCTCCTTCTCCACCAGCGCCTCGTAGTCGGCCGCCGGCAGCGTCCTGTCGGCGCGGGCCGCCCGCAGCTCGCCGGTCTGCGGGAAGGAACCGATCGTGGTGACGGGCAGCAGGGGCAGGTCCAGGTGCTCGGCCTGGGCCCTGGCGCGGACGGGGTAGGGGCTGCGGCGGGTGGGCGCGGCGCTCTCCCTGCGAACCTGCGCCGCCGCCTCCTCGGGGGCGGGCGCGGCGCCCTCGGCGAACAGGCGGGCGAGCGTGACCACCTCGGCCACCTTCTCCTCGGCGAAGGCCAGCCGCTCGCGCAGGCCGGGCTCCAGCTCGTCCTCCACCGCCACGGTGTACGGCACGTGCTGCAGCGAGCACGAGGTGCTCACCACCACCCCGTCAGCCTGTACGGCACGCAGCGCCGCCAGCGCCCTGGCCTGCGAGGTGCGCCAGACGTCACGCCCCGACACCACGCCCGCCACCACCGTCTTGCCTAGCAACTGGGGTACCCCGCCGCGCACCAGGTCCACCCCGATCGCCTCGACCGGGGTGGCCGCCAGCACGGGCAGCGCCTCGCCGAGGTCGCCGAAGTAGCTCGCCACCAGCAGCCCCGGCCTGGCCGCCGACGAACCGAGACGGTCGTAGGCGGTCCGCACCGCCTCCAGCTCGGCAGGCGTCCTGTCGCCGACGAGCGCGGGCTCGTCGAGCTGCACCCACGCCACCCCTTCGGCGGCCAGCGCCGACAGCAGTTCCTCGTAGCAGCCGAGCACGTCGTCGAGCCGGTCGAGCGCGTTCGACAGCAGCAGGAACGTCACCGGGCCGATCACCACGGGCCGCGTCTCGAACCCGAGCGCCCTGGCCTCGCGCACCTCGCCGATTGGCTTGGCGGCGTCCAGCTCGAAGACGGTGTCAGGGCCGATCTCCGGCACGATGTAGTGGTAGTTGGTGTCGAACCACTTGGTCATCCGCAGTGGCGGCAGCCCCTGGGTGCCGCGCGCCATCGCGAAGTAGGGATCCTCGGCGTCCCGGTAGCGCTCGGGCACCGCGCCGAGCATCACCGCCGTGTCGAGCACCTGGTCGTACAGGGAGAAGGTGTTGGATGGCAGCCCTTCGAGCCCGAGCTCGGCCAGCCGTCGCCAGGTCTGCTCGCGCAGTCCGGCGCCGACCCGCTCCAGCTCCTCGCGGGTGACGCGGCCGTCCCAGTAGGCCTCGAGGGCCCGCTTCAGCTCGCGGTTCGGGCCGATCCGCGGATAGCCCAGCACGGTGGACGAAGGAAAAGTAGTCATGGGGCCACCGAACACGCGAGCCGGCTGCTCGTGCATCATCTATTGATGCTGCTTATGCTCAGGGAGATCCAGTGCTTCGAGCGCGTCGCCGCGCTGCTCAGCTTCTCCCGGGCGGGCGCCGAGCTCGGCATGTCGCAGCCCGCCGTCAGCCAGGCCGTCACCCGCCTGGAGAAGGCCCTGGATCTCCGGCTGTTCGACAGATCGGCCCGTGCCGTACGGCTGACGCCCGAGGGCAAGGCCCTGCTCGACCACGCGCACCAGGTGCTCGGCAGCGTGACGGCCTTCGGCCTGGAGGCGGCGCGACTGGCCAGGCCGGTCATTCGTCTGGCTTATCCACCGCTGGCGGGGCCGCTGGTCGCCCGCGTCGCCAGGAGGCTCGCGGGACGGGGGATCACCGTCGAGCTCGTCACCGCGGGGCGCGCTGCCGCGGCCAGGGCGCTGGATGCGGGGGAGGCGTCCGTGGCGATCGTCGCGGTGCCCGCCCCGCCCAGGTTCGTCACGGGGGCCAGGTTCCACGTCACCGTCGACCGGCTGGCCGTACCGGTGGATCACGCGTGGCGGTCCAGGGTCACGGCCGCCGAGCTGACAGGCCGTGACGTGCTGGTGCCGGGCGGCCGGTGGGTGAGCCTGCCCGGCAGGCACCGGCAGGTGGCCGATGACGACTTCGCCGCGGCGCTCGACCTGGTCGCCGCGGGCGCCGGGCTGCTGCCCATCCCGCAGCTGGTCGCCAGGACCATGCGCCGCGACGACATCAGGTTCGTCCCGCTGGAGGCGGCCGACCTGCGCCTCACCTACACGCTGGCGTGGGCGGGCGAGGCGCTCACGCCCGAGCTCATGCAGCTCATCCAGACGGTGCAGCAGGCGCTATGGACCCGTTGACGTTCTTGAGCGCCTCACGGCGACTCAGGCCGCTGATGCCCTTGGCCTCGACGTAGCGCACGACCTCGCGCGGATTGGTCTTGGCGTACTCACGCAGCGCCCAGCCGATCGCCTTGCGGGCGAAGAAGTCGATGTCGGACAGGCTCGGCTCGATGCAGGCGTACAGCAGCGCGGTGTCGGTGCGCTCCTTGAACCTGTTCTGGGACAGGATCGCCGTGCGGCGCTTCCACAGGTTGCCGGAGTGCGCCCACTCCAGCACCAGCGGCCGCATGGCGTCGGGGTAGGCGGCCAGCAGCCCGCCCACCCGGTGGGTGGCGATCTCGTCGACCAGGTCCCACCAGGCGCCGGAGACGACCATCTCCTCGTACATCGGGACGGTGTAGAGCGTCTGGAACTCCCGGTAGTAGCGGAAGCCCGACAGCTCGATCGCCGCGTAGCGCTCCTCGCGGAACTCCGCCTCCCGCCACAGCTCCAGCACCGAGCGCCGCCACTCGGGCGCGGCCTCGATGCGGTGCTCGGCGAACACCTTCCTCAGCGCCGCCCGCCTGGGCCCCGACTGCACGCCGAGGAAGGGCATTTCCGACTTCATGTAGGCCCGCATCGCCGGAGCCTTGCCGGGCTCGGCGACCTCCCGCAGTGCCAGCCGCACCGCCTCGCCCAGGCTCATGCCTGCGGATGGGTGGTGCGCTCTCCGGTGGCCAGGCCGTCGAAGAGCACGGTGATGTAGTGCTCGGCCAGGCCCGCGGTGTTGAGCCGGCCGCCGGGGCGGAACCACCGCACCGCCACCCAGATCGTGTCGCGGATCATGCGGTAGGTCAGCTTCGGGTCGACGTCGGCGCGGAACTGGCCGGCCGCCTGGCCGGCCTTGATCTGCCGCACCCACATCTGCTCCACGTCGTCCTCGGCCTTGACGAGGTAGTTGAAGCGGGGGAACTGGCGCAGGTAGTTCCAGTCGTTCTGCATCACGGTGATCGCGGCACGGTGGGGCTCCAGCGTGCCGAACCCGATGCGGACCATCTCCGACAGCACGGCGCGCGGGTCGCCGCCGCTCTCCAGGGCAGCGCGGTATCTGGCGATCAGGTCGTCGAGGAAGGTGGACAGCACCTCGTCGACGATCGTCTCCTTGGAGTCGAAGTGGTGGTAGAGACTTCCTGACAGGATCCCGGCCTCGTTGGCGATCTCGCGAACGGTCGTCGCCTGGAACCCCTTGCGTGCGAAGATCTCCGCGGCGAGCTTCACGAGGTGGTCGCGGCGCTCCGAGGCCGATCCCGACGCGGTGGCGCGCTTGCCCTTCGGTGGCGCGTCGGTCGGGTTCTTTCGTGTTGTCACGACTCCATTATGGGCCTTTGCGCAATCGCTTGTTCACCGAACACCCGCAGCTCATCGGCGGTTCCGTTTGCAACCAAGCGCTTGTTAGGATTCGGGTCATGAGTGAGGCCTACATCGTCGGCGCGGTCAGGACCCCCGTGGGTCGCAGGAACGGTGGCCTGGCCGGGGCGCACCCCGCCGACCTGGGCGCCCACGTCATCGGCGCGGTCGTCTCCGGCGTCGACCCCGCCGCGGTCGACGACGTGATCTTCGGCTGCGTCGACACGGTCGGCCCCCAGGCCGGCGACATCGCCCGCACCTGCTGGCTGGCCGCGGGGCTGCCGGAGCACGTGCCGGGGGTGACCGTCGACCGGCAGTGCGGCTCCTCCCAGCAGGCGCTGCACTTCGCGGCGCAGGCGGTGCTGTCCGGCACGGCCGACCTGGTGGTGGCGGGCGGCGTGCAGAACATGAGCATGGTCCCGATCTCGTCGGCCATGACCTTCCCCGGCTTCGAGACGCCGTTCTCGGGATCCAAGGGCTGGGCCGCCCGGTACGGCTCGCAGGAGGTCTCCCAGTTCGCCGGAGCCGAGCGGATCGCCGCCTCCTGGGGCATCTCCCGCCAGGAGATGGAGGCCTTCGCCCTGGCCTCGCACGAGCGGGCCCTGCACGCGATCGACACCGGGAGGTTCGCCCGGCAGATCGTCGGCTACGAGGGCGTCGAGGTGGACGAGGGGCCGCGCAGGGACACCTCGCTGGCGAAGATGGCGGGCCTGCCAGCGCTGCTGCCCGGCGGCTCGCTGACGGCCGCCCTCGCCTCACAGATCTCCGACGGAGCCGCCGCGCTGCTCGTCGCCTCCGAGCGGGCCGTACGCGATCACGGGCTCACGCCGCGCGCCCGCGTCCACCACCTGTCGGTGCGCGGTGCGAGCCCCATCGTGATGCTCGACGCGCCCATTCCCGCCACCGAGCACGCGCTGGCCAGGACCGGCATGTCCATCGCCGACCTCGCCGCCGTCGAGATCAACGAGGCCTTCGCCTCCGTGGTGCTGGCCTGGCTCAGGGCCACCGGCGCCGACCCCGCGATCGTCAACCCCAACGGCGGCGCCATCGCCCTCGGCCACCCGCTGGGCGCGACGGGCGCGGTGCTGGCGGTCAAGCTGCTGCACGAGCTGGAGCGGGTCGGCGGCCGGTACGGCCTGCAGGCGATATGCGAGGGCGGCGGCCAGGCGAACGTGACCATCCTCGAACGCCTCTAGAAAGCTGTGGTCAGGGAGAGGGGCGCATGGCCTGCTGCGCCTTGCGCATGGCCACGGTCATCGTCTCCAACTCCTCGGGGGTGAGCAGGTCGATCAGGAACCTGCGGACCACCTCGACATGGCCGGGGGCGACCTGCTCCAGCTGCCGTGAGCCTTCCTCGGTGAGCACCGCGAGCACGCCCCTGTCGTCTCCAGGAGAGCTCGTGCGCGTCACCAGGCCGCGCTTCTCGAGCTGGGCGACCTGGTAGGTCAGCCCGCTCTTCGACACCACCACGCCGCGCGCCAGCTCCGTCATCCGCATCCGGCGTCCTGGAGCCGCCGACAGCAGCGCCAGGATCTCGAACTGCGGATGCGTGAGGCCCGCCGCGCCCTTCAACTGTTCCTCGATACGCCTTTCCAGCAGGTGTGAGGCGATCAGGAACGCTTGCCAGGCGGCCATCTCCCTTGTCCCCAGCCATCGCGTTTCGCTCACTTCGCCATCCTATGAGTTGTTCAGATTTGAACGAACATCTACAGTTGGCGGTAGTTCAAATCCGAACAACAATGACGGAGGGCGTCATGGCCCAATCGATCACACTGCTCCTCGCCAGGCTGGCCATTGGCGTGACCTTCCTGATCCACGGCTGGATGAAGTTCACCACCATGGGCATCTCGGGCGTCACCGCCTTCTTCGAGCAGATCGGCGTTCCGCTACCCGGCCTGGCCGCTCCCGTCGTGGCCGCGCTGGAGGTGGTCGGCGGCATCGCGCTCATCGTGGGCGCCGCGCTGCCGGTCTTCGGCATCCTGCTGGCGCTCGACATGGTCGGCGCGATCGTCTTCGTCCACCTGCCCAACGGCTTCCTGGCCGACAAGGGCGGCATCGAGCTCCCGCTCGTCCTCGGGGCGGCGTGCCTCGCCCTGGCGTTCACCGGCGGCGGCGCCCTGGCGGCCGACGGCCTGTGGCAGCGACGCAAGCAGACCGCCGCCGCCTGAGCGAGCCGGCCACGCTGACGTCTGAAGATTCCTCTAGAAAATAGGAAACTTTCCTATTAGATTTCGGTCATGCCCAAGCCTGGCCGCGACTTGCTTCGCCTTGCCGACTCCGTCATCCTCCCGGGATTCGTGGGGACGACGCCCCCCGACTGGCTTCGCCGCCGCCTGTCCGAAGGCCTGGCGGGCGTGGTGCTCTTCTCCCGCAACATCGCAGGACCAGCCCAGGTGGCCGAGTTGACGGCGGCGCTCCACGCGGAAAGTCCCGCGGCGCTGGTCGGGGTGGACGAGGAGGCGGGCGAGGTGACCAGGCTCGAGGTCGCCACGGGCAGCAGCAGACCGGGCAACTACGCGCTCGGCGTGGTCGACGACGTCGCGCTCACCGAGGAGCTCGCCCGCGACCTCGGCCGTGACCTGGCCGCGGCCGGGATCACGATCGACTTCGCCCCCTCCGCCGACGTCAACTCCAACCCCGACAACCCGGTCATCGGCCTGCGCGCCTTCGGCGCCGACCCCGCCCTGGTGGCCAGGCACACCAGGGCCTTCGTCCGGGGGCTCCAGGCGAGCGGGGTGGCGGCCTGCGCCAAACACTTCCCCGGCCACGGCGATACCGCGGTCGACTCCCACCACGGCGTGCCCGTGGTGGCCGGCGAGATCGAGGAGCACCTGCTCCCTTTCCGCGCGGCCATCGACGAGGGCGTCCGGGCGATCATGACGGGCCACCTGCTCGTGCCCCGCTACGACGAGCAGCGGCCCGCCACGCTCAGCCCGCACGTGCTGACCGCCCTGCTGCGTGACGAACTCGGCTTCGACGGCATGATCATCACTGACGGCATCGAGATGGCGGCCGTCTCCGGCGCCTACGGCGTGGGCGGCGCCTCGGCCCTGGCGATCGCCGCGGGCGCCGACGCGATCTGCGTCGGCGGCGAGCACTCGGACGAGGCCACCGCCGTCGAGGTGCGCGACGCGATCGCCCAGGCGGTGCTGGACGGCCGGCTGCCCGAGGAACGCCTGGCCGACGCCGCGCGCAGGGTGCGGGAACTCGGCGCGTGGTCGGCCGCCACCAGGGCGGCGCGGCCGCGCGAGGACGGCCACGCGGTCGAGGGCGAGATCGGCCTCATCGCCGCCCGTCGCGCCGTCAGGGTCACCCGCAGGACCGCCGCGCCCGTCCTGCCGCTGACCGTCGCGCCGCAGGTCGTCGAGTTCGCGCCCGAGATGAACCTGGCCATCGACAAGGGCACCCCGTGGGGTGTGGGCGAACCCCTGGGCAAGCTGCTGCCCGGCACCACCGTCACCAGGATCACCGCGCAGGAGTCGCGCGCGGCCGTCCTGGAGAACCTGCTCAGGGATGCGGCCGACCGGCCGCTGGTCCTCGTCGCCCGCGACGCCCACCGCTACCCGTGGCAGTCGGAGGCGATCAGCCACCTGCTGAGCGCCCGCGCCGACGCCGTGGTGGTGGAGATGGGCCTGCCCGAGCGCTCCGACCTGGGCGCGATCCACATCGCCACGTACGGCTCGGCCCGTGTCTGCGGCCAGGCCGCCGCCGAGGTGATCACCGGTAGCCTTTGACGTCGTGAACTTCGACGGCGAGGACCTCTCCCACCTCTCGATGACCGACCGGCTGACGGCCGACGAGACACACCTCTTCCGCGGCTGCGACCTCACCGAGACCGACTTCTGGGGCGCGTCGCTGGCCGGGGCCAGATTCGAGTCGTGCGTGCTGGAGCACACCGACTTCCGCAAGGCCGACCTCGACAGCGCGGTCTTCACCGGCGGAGGAGGGCTGCGCGCGAGGTTCGCCGACGCCGACCTGCTCGACGCCGTCTTCACCGACGTCGACCTGTCCTCCGCGCACTTCGGCGGCGCGCTGCTCACCGACGCCGCCTTCACCGGGTGCCGGATGATCGGCGCGTCGCTCACCGGGTCGAGAGGCACCGGGTTCACGCTCTCGCGCTCGAACCTGACCATGGCCAACCTGGGCGGCTGCTCGCTGCGCGGTCAGACGCTGGAGGGCATCAGGTTCGACGACGCCGACCTGTCGGGCTGCGACTTCACCGAGACCGTCTTCAGCGACTGCCGGCTGATCGGCACGAAGGTGCTGCGGACCGTCTTCGCCAAGGCCGACCTGCGCGGAGCCGACCTCGGCCAGCCCGACGACGTCAAGCTCCGTGCCCTGTCCGGCGCGATCATCAACCAGACGCAGGCCAACGCGATCCTCGCCGCCCGCGGGCTCACGGTGGTGTGAGCCGCCGCATCGTCTCGTGCGCCTCGGCCATGATCCGTTCGATCAGCTCCTCACACGAGGGCAGGTCGTCGAGCACGCCGACCACCTGCCCCGCGGCCATGACACCGAGATCGGTACGGCCCTCGACCATGGCCGCCCGCAGCAGCATCGGGGTGTTGGCCGCCATCAGCACCTGGGCCCAGGTCAGCTGTCTGCCCGTGCGCATCCTGCGCCCCTCGGCCGCCAGCTGCCTCCAGCTCAGGCCGGACAGCCGTTTGAAGCGGGCGGCGTTGACGAGCGCGCGCAGCAGGCGCGTGCGTTCGAGCGAGGCGACGAACGGCGTGGCCAGCACCCGGTGCGGCACGCCGTCCACGTTGCGGGTCACGAGCGTGTCGGTGGCCTCCAGGTAGAGCTGCTTCACCCGGTCGGGCACGGGGGAGTCCGCGGTGAGCAGGAAGCGGGTGCCCATGGCGATGCCCGCCGCGCCGTACGCCATGGCCGCCACCAGGCCGCGGCCGTCGAAGAAGCCGCCCGCGGCGATGACGGGGATGTCGACGGAGTCGACGACCTGGGGCAGGAGCAGGGTGGTGGGGATGGGCCCGGTGTGCCCGCCGCCCTCGCCGCCCTGGACGATCACCGCGTCCACGCCCCACGCGGCGACCTTCTCGGCGTGGCGGCGCGCGCCGACGGAGGGGATGGTGACGACGCCCGCCTCCTTCAGCCGGTCGATGAGCTCTCTGCGGGGGGCCAGGGCGAAGGACGCCACCCTGACGTCCTCGCGGATCATGATCTCCACCCGCTCGGCCGCGTCGGCCGCGTCGGAGCGGATGTTGACGCCGAACGGCGCGCCGGTGCGCTCCTTCACCTCGCGGATCGCCGCCGTCATCTGCTCGACGGACATCGTGGAGGCGGCGATGACGCCCAGGCCGCCCGCAGCCGAGGTGGCGGCGGCGAGCCTGGCCCCCGCCACGTAGCCCATGCCGGTCTGCACGATCGGGTACCGGCAGCCGACCAGGTCGGTGAGCCCAGTTCTCACAGCACCTCTCTCACAGGGACTCGCGCAGGTTGCCGGGGTCGAGCGTCTCCAGGACGCGGCGCTCCTCGTCTGTCGGCAGCCGTGTGGTGGGCACGTCGGGCGGGACGACCAGCTCGAAGCCGGTCGCCTCGACCACGTCGGCGACGCCGACGCCAGGATGGACGGAGACCAGCCGCATCGAGCCGTCGGGGGTGCGCAGGTCGAGCACGGCCAGGTTCGTCACCACCCTGCGGACCATCGGACCGCCCACGCCGGAGACCAGATCCACCTTCTCGACGAACACGCGCGGACTGTGCCTGGGGATCCAGTAGCTCGTCGGGCAGCAGACGGTGTTGCCGGGAGCTCCCCGCACGCCGAGGAGCTGGGCCGTGGGCCGCTCCCACCGGCCGATGCAGGAGATGTTGGTGTTGCCGAACCTGTCGATCTGCGAGGCGCCCATGAACACGTGCCGCCTGCCGTTCAGCACCAGCCACAGGTGGTCGCGGAAGGGCAGCCAGCCCTCCACCACGCCGGGCGCGTCGCCGGTCAGCAGGCACGCGCCGTCGGTCGTGATCAGCTCGGGCTCGAACGTCAGCCTGGCCAGCCGCGCCGCCAGCGTCGTGATCGGCCCGCCGATCCCGGCCGCCAGGATCTCGCCGTCGCCCCTGAACGCCTCGGCGCAGGCGACCACGCACACGTCAGCCCTGCTCATCGCGATACTCCCCCCACGGCGTGGCCGCGTATCTGCGCTGCTCCGCCTCGTCCCTGCCGTAGTCGGGCTCGCACGAGGTGAACCCCGCGCCTCCGGGCGCCTCGACCACGCCCGCCACGAACGACCTGCTGATCAGCAACGACTGCACCGGCCCCTCCTTCAGCAGGTCGGTGCTGTCGACCAGCCGCTCGCAGGAGACGTAGCAGCTCGTGGCCGCCTTCGCGTAGAGGTCGTCGAAGTAGGGGTCGGGGCCGAGATACTGCGCGTTGCCGCGCCGGTCGGCCCTGTTGAGGTGGACCAGCGCGACGTCCATGGTCAGCGCGGGCACCGCCACCAGATCTTCTTCCGTGTACGGCGAGCGCACCGTCCGCAGCTCCGGGTTGACCCGCATGACATCGGAGCCGAGCCCGGCCCGCGTCGGCAGGAACGGCAGCCGGTGCGCGGCGGCGAGCAGGCCGAACATGAACATGCCCTCGTCGTACTCGGTGAACTCGATCGCGCCGCGCTGCCTGGCGGCCCTGAAGTGCGGTTCGAGGGGGATGGTGTCGAGCGTGACGAAGGGGGCGACGACCCTGCGCACCTTGCCCGCCGCGCACAGCATGCCGACGTCGGCGCCGCCGTACGAGATGAGCGTCAGGTCGGTGGCGGGGGAGCGGAGCAGGGCACGGATGAGCGCCATCGGTTTGCGGCGCGAGCCCCATCCGCCGACGCCCACGGTCATGCCGCTCTCGATCCTGGCCGCCACATCGTCGGCCGTCATCACCTTGCTCACCGCAGGAACCTCTCCCTGTGCTCGTCGCCCGCGCCCATCAGGTTCAGCTCGAAGGTGAGGCCCTGCTCGAAGCGGTAGCTGCGCTTGACGTCCACCGGGTCGATGCCGTTGAGCGACTCCTTGGCGCGGCGGATCACGTACGGGTCCTTGTCGGCGATGCCCGCCGCCACCTCCATCGCCGTCTCGCGCAGCTCGTCCGCCGGGGTCACCCTCAGCACGGAGCCGAACGCGTGCAGCTCGCGCGCGGTGACGTTCCTGCACGTGTAGACCATGGCGCGCATGAGGTGCTGCGGCACCAGCCTGGCCAGGTGGGTGGCCGCGCCCAGCGCGCCCCTGTCGACCTCGGGCAGGCCGAAGTAGGCGTCCTCGCTGGCGACCACGATGTCGGCGTTGCCGGCCAGGCCCACGCCGCCGCCCAGGCAGAAGCCGTGCACGGCCGCGATGACCGGCACCTCGCAGTCGTAGACGGCGGCGAAGGCCTGGTAGCAGCCCCTGTTGGCGCCGACGAGCGCGGCGTGGCCCTCGCCCTCCTGCATCTCCTTGATGTCGACGCCCGCGTTGAACCCGCGGCCCTCCGCCCGCAGCACCACGACCCTGGTCCCGGGGTCCTGGCCCGCCGTGTGTACGGCCCGCGCCAGGTCGTGCCAGTCGCGCACCCGCAGCGCGTTGACCGGCGGGACGTCGACGACCACCTCGGCGATCGGCCCCGCTCGCAGCGTGATTCCCATGCCGCTCCTGTCGATACCTAACGCTTGCTTGGTACCGTAGCATCCGTGATCTCGTACGACTACACCGGCAAGGTGGTCCTGGTGACCGGCGGCACCAAGGGCCTGGGGCGCGGAATCGCCCGCGCCTTCACGGACGCGGGGGCCGAGGTGGTGGTCTGCGCCAGGACGCCACCGGAGGGTCCTGCCATCGGGAAGGCGCGGTTCGTGCGGGCCGACGTGCGCGACCCCGGCGACCTGGAGCGGCTGTTCGGCGGGCTCGACCGGCTCGACGTGGTGGTCAACAACGCGGGCGGCGCGCCGTACGCGATGGTCGCGGGCACCTCGCCCCGCCTGCACGCCCGCGTCATCGAGCTCAATCTGACCGCGCCGCTGCTGGTCGCCCAGCGCGCGCACCCCCTGCTCGCCGCTACGGGCGGCGCGGTGATCATGATCGGCAGCACCAGCGGCACCCGCCCCTCACCCGGCACCTCCGCGTACGGCGCGGCCAAGGCCGGCCTGCACCACCTGGCCGCCTGCCTGGCCGCCGAGTGGGCCCCCGAGGTCAGGGTGAACACGGTCGTGGTCGGCCTGGCGCGCACCGAGAACGCCGCCGAGCACTACAACGACCGGGTCGAGTCGATCAACGCGACCATCCCCGCGGGACGGATGGCCGAGCCGGAGGATGTCGGAGAGGTCTGCCTCTGGCTGGCGGGCTCCCGCTACGTCACGGGGGCGCAGGTTCTCGTGCACGGAGGTGGCGAGACCCCTGCCTGGAAGTGGCTCGCATCTGATGAAATTTCCCGATAAGAGGGTCGCGTGGCAAGGATCTGTGAAGACCGCGTCGTCACCAGCCGGCCTGCGGATCCTAGAATTATCTTCTGATTACTAAGAGCTACCACTCAACTGCACTCAGCTATATGATCGCTTTGGCTTTGACCACACCTGGTCAAGCGGAGTCAAAGGGACGGTTGTGCACTTTGGGCCCAATGTGCACATCTGTCCGCGACCCCAACTGGCGAAGGAGCTGAAGTGATCAAGAAGCTGTGCGCAACCGGTGCCGTACTGGCAGCGGCCATGGGCGCCACGCTGCTGGCGACCCCCGCACACGCCGACACCTGGACGAGCAACTGGAGTCACAACGTCGACTCCTGGCAGTCCGGCAACAACTTCGGGAACGTCGCGGCCACCAATCGTGGTGGAAGCGACTCCACCAACGTCAACAACATCAACGGCATCGCGAACACCGCCACCGACGGCAGCATCACGGTGACCTACATCTTCTACTAGGCGCTTTCTCCTGGCACGCCCCGTCTTCCCCATGCGTGCTGGAACGTTCCATCATCCTCTGACCTCGAAGGAAGTCGACATGCTCAAGAAGCTCTGCGTCACCGGTATCGTCGTCGCGGCCGCCGGCGCCACCCTCATGAGCGCTCCGGCCAGCGCCGACACCTACACCCGCAACAGCAGCCACAACCACGAGGCGTCGCAGTCCGGCAACAACTTCGGCAACGTCTTCGCCGGCAACGTCGGCACGCGGCGCGCGACCAACGTCAACAACATCAACGGCAACGCCGCCACCGCCACCAACGGCAGCGGGGTGGGCATCAGGGTCTGGGTCGACTAGTCGCCCCTGAGAGCGTGCGAGCCGGGTCGGCGACGGCCCGGCTCGCGCCGTTTTTCCGACCGCGTACCATCCCTTGTGTGGCTATCTGTGCATATGTGACATTTGCGGACGCTGAGGCCCGTGATGACGAACGTGACCTGGTCATCGCCGCGTGGCAGGAAGCTGGGATCGAGGGCAGGGTGGTCCGCTGGGACGATCCCGAGACCGACTGGAGCGCTTTCGACGCGGCCGTCGTGCGCTCGGTGTGGGACTACGTGGGCAGGCGCGAGGAGTTCCTGGCGTGGGCACGGGCCACCGCCGGCGTGACCAGGCTGCTCAACCCCGCCGCCGTCCTCGCGGCCAACACCGACAAGACCTACCTGCGTGAGCTGGGCGTGCCGACCGTGCCGACGCACTGGTCGGCCGACGGCATGCCGCACTGGGCCGAGTACGTCGTCAAGCCGGCGATCTCGGCGGGAGCGCTCGACACGATCAGGACCACCGACAGGCAGGTGGCCCTGGCGCACGCGCAGGCGCTGGAGGCCGCTGGGCGCACGCCAATGGTGCAGCCGTACCTCGACATGGTCGAGGCCGAGGGCGAGACGTCGCTGCTCTACTTCAACAGGACCTTCAGCCACGCCGTACGGCGCAACGCGATGCTGGCCGGCGGGCAGACCATCGCCGACAACGCCCGCGCCGACCTGCGCCAACCGGCCGACGACCAGATCGAGCTGGCCGAGAAGGTGCTCGCGGCGGTGCAGGGTGAGCTGCTGTACGCCAGGGTCGACATGATCAGGCTCGCGGACGGCACGCCCGCGCTGATGGAGCTGGAGCTCACCGAGCCCTACCTGTTCCTGAACTACGCCGAGGGCGCGGCGGGCCGCCTGACCAAGGCGCTCACCGAGCTCCTCTGATCTCCTGCAGCCCTCCGGTGGCGGCGTCGTGGCCGGTCAGAGCACTTCGACGCCGATGAGGCAGGTGTCGTCATCGGTGTCGGAGTTGCTGTGGGTGAGGAGCCGGTCGAGGCTGTGCTCCAGGGTGGTGTCCAGCTGCTTCAGTGTGGCGAGGAGGTGTTCCTGCGAGCGCTCCAGGGCGATGTCGCGTCGTTCGATCAGGCCGTCGGTGTACATGAACAGGGTGTCATCGCGCTCCAGCTGGACGACTCCCTCCTCGTAGTCGGCCTCCGAGATCACTCCGAGCATGATTCCGCCGATCATCGGTAGCTCCGCCGCCACGCCGTCGCGCACCAGCACCGGCGGCAGGTGGCCGGCCCTGGCCCAGCGCAGGACGCGGGTCTCGGGGTCGTACAGGCCGCAGATGGCGGTGGCGGTGACGCGTTCGGTCAGGTGGTGGGTGACCAGGTTGAGCCAGCCCATGAGCTGCGCCGGGCCCGCTCCGGTGGTGGCCAGGCCGCGCAGGGCGTTGCGCAGGACGACCATGCCGGTGGCCGCCTCGATCCCGTGGCCGGCGACGTCGCCGACCGACAGCAGGACCTTCTTCGACGGCAGCACGACCGCGTCGTACCAGTCGCCGCCGACCAGGTGGCCTTCCTCGGCGGGCCGGTAGCGGACGGCGATGTTGAGCCCGAACGCCTCCACGGGCCCCTGGGCGGGCGGCATGATGGCGTGCTGCAGCTGCAGCGTCAGCCGGTTGCGTTCGGCCGCCTGCTGCTCGGAGTGGGCCAGCTGGTCGCGGGTGGCGGCAAGCGCGACCTCGGTCCAGTGCTGCGCGGAGATGTCCTGGTAGGCCCCCCGTACGGCGAGCAGCCGGTCGTCGGCGTCGAAGATCGGCTCGGCGACGACGCGGATGTGCCGGGTGCTGCCGTCGGGACGCTGGAGCCGGAAGGTGGCGGAGCCGGGCCGCCGGTGGTGGAGCACGGTGCGCAGGAAGCGGCCGATGGCGGCGGCGTCGTCGGGGTGGGCGTGCTCGCGCAGGTGCTCCAGCGGGATCGGCCGTTCGGCCGGCTCCAGGCCGTGCAGCTCGTAGAGCTGGCTGTTCCAGGTGATCTCGCCGGTCTGGGAGTTCTCCTCGAACCCGCCGATCCGGCCGAGCCGCTGGGCGTGCTGCAGCAGGCTGGCCAGACGCAGTGACTCGTCCTGCACGCGCCAGATCAGCAGCACGCAGTCGCCGTGCCGGGTGATGCTCACGTCGGCCACACTGGTCAGCGGCACGTGGTCGATCAGCGCGGTGAGCGTCATCCGCTCGGTGCGGAAGGCCTCGCCGGTGGCGTGGACGTGCTCGACCTTCTCGAACAGGCCGTGCTCCTCGGCCGCGGTCGGGTAGGCCTCCAGCAGCAGGGCCCCGGCGACCACGGAGCGGGGCCGGCCGGCGGGGTCGGCGAAGCGCGAGTTGGTGTGGTGGATGCGGAAGTCGGTCAGCAGCCCGTCGGCGTCCAGCGCGGGGCGGAGCACGAGCGCCGGATCGGCGAGCGCGTCGGCCAGCTCGACCAGCTCGGCCAGGTTGGGCGCTGCCGCGGGCGTGGCCGCGCCGTCCTCCAGCGCGTGCGCGCACAGCTCGGCCAACGCCTCGACCTGGCGGTGGATCGGCGAGGGCTGCCGCTGCAGCGGCTGCGGCCAGCTGATCTCCAGGACGCCGAGGATGCGGCCGCCGGTGCCGGCGGGCACCACCACCCGGCCGGCCGGTACGGCCTGGCGGTGGCCGATGGACGGCAGGCCTGACTCCGCGAGGTCGGTGAACCACACCGTGCGGCGTTCCATGAGCGCGCGCCGGGCGGGCGTGACCACGCCGGGCGGCACGTAATGCCACCTCCTGGCCTCCTCCGTGCTGTGCCCGGCGAAGCCGACCAGGGTGAGCGAGGCGTCAGGTCCGGCCGACCACAGTGCGACCGCGGTGGCGCCCAACGGCGTCAGCGCGTGCTCCAGCAGGGACTCGGCCACCGTCTGGCTGTCGCCCGCGCCCAGCATGCCGCTTTCGGCCTCGCGCAACTGCACCGCGACCGAGTCGCCGCCCTCGCCCCGTGGCCGGTACTCGGCGAGCAGCTCGTGGGACACCCGGGTCAGCCGGTCCTGCGCGGCCTGGTTGATGAGGTCGGCGGCCAGCTCCAGCTGGGACAGCCCGGCCTGGTCGGCGAGCATCGCGAGCTGCAGCGCGGCCTCGGTGGGTCCGCAGCGCAGCCGCTCGACCAGAATGCCCTTGGCCAGCTCGATCAGCGCCCGTCCCTCGGCCGCCTGCTGGGCGCAGGCTATCTGGTCGCGCAGCCGCTCGATGGTGGCGGCCAGCCTGCCGACGGTTCCGGCGTGGGCCGGGGGCCGCTCATCGGGCTGGGACGAGGTCGGCACGCGGTGCTCCGTTCCTTGCATGGGGGCGGTCTCGACGGGCTAGCGCGCGATCCACCGCTGGATGCGGGCGATCAGGCTGTCGGAGTCGACGGGCTTGGTCACGTAGTCGCTCGCCCCCGAGGCCAGGCTCTTGTCCTGGTCGCCGGGCATCGCCTTGGCCGTGACCGCGATGATCGGCAGCTCCGCGTACTGCGGCATGGCCCTGATCGCCGCGGTGGCCGCGTAGCCGTCCATCTCCGGCATCATCACGTCCATCAGCACGATGTCGATCTCGGGGTGCGCGGTCAGCGTGTCGATGCCTCTGCGCCCGTTCTCGGCGTGCAGGACCCGCATGCCGTGGATCTCCAGGATGCTGGTGAGCGCGAACAGGTTGCGCGCGTCGTCGTCGACCACCAGCACGGTACGGCCGGCGAGCGTGCCGTCCTCCTCGCGGCGAGCCGGCTCGCCCTCCTTCTCCGAGCGCATCAGCGGCAGGACGTCGCCCGGCTGGTCGGCGGTCAGGTGCAGGGCGATGCGCTCGCGCAGCTCGTCCAGGCTCGACAGTAGTTCGAGCGGCGGGGAGTCGGCCCTGGACTGCAGGTCCCGCTCCTGCGCGGGGTCCATCCGCCAGTTGTTGTAGGCCAGGACGGGCACCCCGCGCAGGGCGGAATCGCCGTCGATGGCCTGCAGCAGGCCGAAGCCCGCCCGGCCCGGCATGTCGAGGTCGAGGACGATGCAGTGGCACGGCTCGGCGGCCAGCGTGGCCGCGGCCTCCTGCGGGCCTGCCGCGGTCACCAGCTCGACGGGGCCGGTGCCGACGTCGCGGCCGGCCCGGTCCGCCAGGACGCTCTCGGCCACCAGCGACAGCAGGCCGCGCGGCCGTTCCTCGACGACCAGCAGCCTGCGCAGCTGGTGCGGCTGCTGGGCCGGGGATTGGGTCTGCTCGTTGCCGGGCTCGTCGCTCCGGCCGATGTGTGGCATGGCAGGGGCGGCCGGCTGCTCGGCGAAGTCGGGCCTGGCGACCGGCAGGAACAGCGTGAACGTGCTGCCCTCGCCCTGCGCGCTCTGCGCGGTGATCGCGCCGCCGAGCAGGTAGGCGATCTCCCGGCTGATCGACAGGCCGAGGCCGGTCCCGCCGTACTTGCGGCTGGTGGTGCCGTCGGCCTGCTGGAAGGCGCCGAAGATGGTCTCCAGCTGCTGCTCGGCGATGCCGATGCCGGTGTCGATGACGCGGAAGGCGACGGCCGGGCCGTACGGCCTGACCGAGGCGGGAAGCTGCGCCCGGGGAACCGGTTCGATACGCAGCTCGACGCTGCCGGTCTCGGTGAACTTGACCGCGTTCGACAGCAGGTTGCGCAGCACCTGGCGCAGCCTGGAGTCGTCGGTGAGCAGGGCGTCCGGCACGCCGGGCGCCGTCGTGATGCGGAACTCGAGGCTCTTGTCCGTGGTCATCGGCCGGAAGGTGGCCTCGACGTAGTCGAGCAACTGGCGCAGCGACACCCGCTCGGGACTGATGTCCATCTTCCCGGCCTCCACCTTGGACAGGTCGAGGATGTCGTTGATCAGCTGCAGCAGGTCCGATCCGGCCGAGTGGATGACGCTGGCGTACTCGACCTGCTTGGGGGTCAGGTTGCGGGTCGGGTTCTGGGCCAGCAACTGCGCGAGGATGAGCAGGGAGTTCAGCGGTGTCCGCAGCTCGTGGCTCATGTTGGCCAGGAACTCGCTCTTGTAGGTGGAGGCCAGCGACAGCTGCTGGGCGCGGTCCTCCAGCTCCTGTCTGGCCTGCTCGATCTCCAGGTTCTTCGTCTCGATGTCCTGGTTCTGCGAGGCGAGCAGCGCCGCCTTCTCCTCCAGCTCGGCGTTGGAGCGTCGCAGCTCCTCCTGCTGGTTCTGCAGTTCCTCCGAGCGGGCCTGGAGCTCGGCGGTCAGCCGCTGCGACTCGGCCAGCAGCACGTCGGTGCGGGCGTTGGCGACGATGGTGTTGACGTTGACCCCTATCGTCTCCATGAGCTGGTCGAGGAAGGCGCGGTGCACGGGGGTGAACGCGTACAGCGAGGCCAGCTCGATGACGCCGAGCACCTGCTCCTCCACCACGATGGGCAGGATGATGAGCGAGGTGGGCACGGTCTCGCCGAGGCCCGAGGAGATCCTGACGTAGCCGGGCGGGACCTCGTCCATCGCGATCGTACGGCGGGTGCGGGCGGCCTGGCCGACCAGCGACTCGCCCATCCTGAACCGGGTGACGGAGTCGCCCGCCGGGTAGCCGTAGGCGCTGATGAGCTGCAGTTCGGTGCCCGCGGCCGCCTCCTCGGCCAGGTAGAAGGCGCCGAACTGGGCCGAGACCAGCGGCGCGATCTCGTTCATCACCAGCTCGGCCACCGTGGCCAGGTCCCGGTGCCCCTGCATGAGCCCCGACATCCGGGCCAGGTTCGACTTGAGCCAGTCCTGGTCCTGGTTGGCCCTGGTGGTCTCGCGCAGCGACTTCACCATCGAGTTGATGTTGTCCTTGAGCTCGGCCACCTCGCCGGAGGCGTCGACCGTAATGGAGCGGGTCAGGTCGCCCGAGGTGACGGCGCTGGTCACCTCGGCGATGGCGCGCACCTGGCGGGTCAGGTTGCCGGCCAGCTCGTTGACGTTCTCCGTCAGCCGCTTCCAGGTGCCCGACACGCCCTCGACCTCGGCCTGGCCGCCCAGCCGTCCTTCGCTGCCGACCTCGCGGGCCACCCTGGTGACCTCGGCCGCGAAGGACGACAGCTGGTCGACCATCGTGTTGATCGTGGTCTTGAGCTCAAGTATCTCGCCGCGGGCGTCCACGTCGATCTTCCTGGTGAGGTCGCCCCTGGCCACGGCGGTGGTGACCTGGGCGATGCCGCGCACCTGCGCGGTGAGGTTGTCGGCCATGACATTCACCGACTCCGTGAGCGCCTTCCAGGTGCCGGAGACGCCCTTGACGTCGGCCTGGCCGCCCAGCCGTCCTTCGGTGCCGACCTCGCGGGCCACGCGCGTCACCTCGTCGGCGAACGACGACAGCTGGTCGACCATCGTGTTGAGGGTGTTCTTCAGCTCCAGGATCTCGCCGCGCGCCGAAACGGTGATCTTCTGGCTGAGGTCGCCGCGGGCCACCGCGGTCGCCACCTGGGAGATGTTGCGCACCTGGGCGGTGAGGTTGCCGGCCATGTAGTTCACCGAGTCGGTCAGATCCCGCCAGGTGCCGGCCACGCCCTTGACGTCGGCCTGGCCGCCGAGTTGGCCTTCGGTGCCGACCTCGCGGGCCACGCGCGTCACCTCGTCGGCGAACGACGACAGCTGGTCGACCATGGTGTTGACGGTGTTCTTGAGCTCGAGGATCTCGCCGCGGGCGTCCACCGTGATCTTCTGACTGAGGTCGCCCTTGGCGACCGCGGTGGTCACCTCGGCGATGCTGCGGACCTGGCCGGTGAGGTTGCCGGCCATGGCGTTCACGGAGTCGGTAAGATCTTTCCACGTGCCGGACACGCCCGGCACGTCAGCCTGGCCGCCCAGCCGTCCCTCGGTGCCGACCTCCCTGGCCACCCTGGTGACCTCCGAGGTGAACAGCGACAGCTGGTCGACCATGCCGTTGAAGACCTGGGCGATCTCGCCCAGCAGGCCGTCGGCGTCGCCGGGCAGCCGTGTGCCGAAGTCGCCGTCCCTGACGGCGGTCAGCCCTGCCAGCAGCTGCCGGAGCTCGAGCTCTCCCGTCTGACCGACCTGCCGCGTACCCGACCGGCTGCCGCTCACGTGTCGCCCGCCCCTCATATCGTTGCCATGGGACAAATATTGACAGGAGGCTAGCGCAGGAGATCATGGATCGACAATTCGTAGCGGGTGACCAACTATTTGCTATGGTGCAAAGAACCTCTCCTTCCGCTAGGAATGGCACGTGGCACTCCGAAACGGCCTGACGGCCGTCTATCAAGCGATGCGCGCGGCTGCGCCGTACGCGCTGCCCGAAGCGGTCCGCGACGCGCTCGTGGAGCACGGTGCGGCGCGGAGCGTGGAGCTCCTGCTGGCGGACTACGCGCTCGTGGCGCTCCGACCGGTGCTCGGCGATCCCGACTCGGGGGGGCCCGAGATCCGCATCGACTCCGGCGCCGCGGGGCGCGCCTTCGCCTCCCAGCAGCCGCAGTGGGAGAACGCGCACAGCACCCTCTACCTGCCCGTCGCGGCGTCCGGCGAGCGGATCGGCGTGCTCGGCGTCGGCCTGCCAGGACCGCCCGAGCTCGACGAGGTGGCCGGCTTCGAGGAGGTGGCCGCGGCGCTCGGGCACGGCCTGCGCGGCGCGGACCGGATCACCGACCGCTACCAGCGGGCCCGCCGCATCGCCCGGATGACGTTGGCCGCCGAGATGCAGTGGGGGCTGCTGCCCGGCTACGGCCACCGCGGCAACGGCTACCGGCTCGCGGGCCAGCTCGAACCGGCCTACGCCGTCTACGGCGACAACTTCGACTGGAGCTGCGAGCCCAGCGCGCTCACGCTGTCGATCACCAACGGCATGGGCGAGGGCATGCGGGCGGCGCTGCTCACCACGCTGACCGTCACGGCGCTGCGCAACGCCCGCCGTTCAGGGGCGAACCTGGAAGAGCAGGCAGGCCTCGCCGACGAGGCCGTCTACGCGCAGTACGGCGGGCGCGAGCACGTCTCGACCCTCCTGCTCCACTTCGACGCCACCACCGGACACCTGTCCGCCGTCGACGCCGGGTCCCCGCGCATCATGCGCCTGCGCGGCACCGACGTCGAGACGATCAAGCTGGAGCAGCAGCTTCCCCTCGGCATGTTCGGCAACACCGCCTATACCGAGCAGTTCGTCACGCTCCAGCCCGGTGACCGGCTCGTCATCATGACCGACGGCGTGTACGACGCGCGCTCCTCGCACGACGGCTCCTACGGCGAGGCGCTGCTGGAGTCGGCCGTCAGGTCCACGCGCCTCCAACCGGCCGACGAGGCGGTCCGTACGATGATTCGTGGCATGCTGACGTTCAGAGAAGGCGTGGACGTCTTCGACGACGCCGTCGTGGTCTGCCTTGACTGGACGGCCGAACAGCAGAGCGAGGACCTTCCCCCCGCCAGGGGCGACGTCATGTAACGGGCACGCCCTTGGCTCGAACTGGATTGCCGCATGAACGACCATCACGAGCTCAGTCACCTCGATCCCGCGACCGGCGCCGCCGTCGAGAGCGCCGCCGCGGCGCTGATCGCGGTCTGGGCGCACTCCCGCCACTCCGCGGCCACCCAGGTCTCCTCCACCCAGCTCCAGGCGTTGCTGACCATCGAGCGCCACGTCGAGATCAACCTTGCCAGGCTCGGCGAGGCGCTGGGCGCGCTGCCGTCCTCCACCAGCAGGCTGTGCGATCGCCTGGAGGCGACAGGATGGGTGCGCCGCGCGGTCTCCCACGACGATCGGCGCGAGCTGACCATCCGCCTGACCGCGTCGGGGAAGGCGCTGCTGGAGGAGCTGCGCAGGCAGCGCCGCGACGACCTGGCCCAGGTGATGGACCAGATGCCGCCGGCGGCCCGCAAGGCGCTGCTGCGCGGGCTGCGGGCGTTCACCGCGGCCGCGGACCGGGTCACCGACCAGCGGGTCGACCGGTCCGACGAGAACTGGACGCTCATCGCCGGACGCTTCCTCGCCTGAGCCCACCTCCCGGGCGCCTCGCGATCACGATAAGCTCCCCGCGCGTAGCTGCTTTCTTCTGCCCGAGCTGTGCTGAGTCGGCCGGCAGACGAGTGTCGAAGGAGACCGAGCGTGGATGCCGCACACGGCATGGGCGCGCCTGGCCCCGTGGTGCACGGAGCGGATGCGTTGGAGGTGAGCCCGCTGTCCGATCGCTCCGGGATACGTGCCCGCGGCGCGATCAGCTCGGTCACCCGCCCGTGCTGGGAGGCTGCCCTGGCCGAGCTGACCCGGCAGCACGCGGAGGTGTCCTACCTGGAGCTGGCGGATGTGGGGTTCGTTGACGTGGCCGGGGTGACGGCGCTGGCGATCATGGCGATGAAACTGCCCGGCCGGCGGTTCGTGGTCGAGCATCCACCGCCACAGCTTCCACGAGTACTGCAGATGTTCTGGCCGGGCATGCGCGAGATCGTGGTGGTGCCGCGATGAGCAACGTGACCACCAATGAGGCGTTCGAGCATCCCGCGCTGTTCTACCGCACCGCACAGGAGTACACCGACCAGACGGTGTCGTTCGTGCGTGACGGCCTGGCCGCGGGCGAGCCGGTGGCGGTGGCGGTGCCAGGACCCAACCTGGAGCTGATCAAGTCCGGGCTGGGCACCGACGCCCAGGGCATCCTGTTCCTGGACATGACCGAGGCCGGCCGCAATCCGGGACGGATCATCCCCGGGGTGCTCCGCGAATTCGCCGACGCCCACCCGCGAGGAAGGGTGCGGATCATCGGCGAACCCATCTGGGCGGGCCGAACCGCGGTGGAGTACCCGGCGTGCGCACAGCACGAGGCATTGATCAACGCGGCCTTCGCAGGCCGCGCGGTGACCATCCTGTGCCCGTACGACGAGGCGCGACTGGACCCCGACGTGCTGGCCGATGCCAGAGTCACCCATCCCACCCTCATCAGCCAGGGCCGCGAGCAGGCCAGCGACGTCTACGACTGGGAAGAGGTCGTCGCCCGCTACAACGAGGCGCTGGTGCCCGGATCGGATGCCGTGACCTTCTCCTTCGGCATCGAGGAGCTTCCCGGAGCCCGCGCGTTCGCCGTCCAGCAGGCCATGCGGCTGGGGCTGACCGGGGAGCGGCTGGTGGATGCCGAGCTCGCGGTCGCGGAGCTGACGACCAACAGCGTCGACCATGGCGGCGGGCAGGGAACGCTGGCCATCTGGGCAGAGGCGGGGCAGCTCGTGTGCGAGGTCCGCGACGCGGGACGGCTGACTGATCCCCTCGCCGGACGCCGGCCGCCGGACCGAGGGCAGATCGGCGGCCGGGGGCTGATGGTCGTCCACTACGTGGCTGATCTCGTGCGGGTGCACACCGCGGGCGACGGCACGGCCGTGCGCTTCTACCTCAGTCTCTGACCCGAAAATAACGATCATGTGGGCAGGCGGCAGCGAACCCCGGCGCGCAGGCATCGGGCAGGGCCAGTGAGAGCCGTATGAGTCAGGCA
>NZ_JBHZBH010000061.1:0-37261 GCF_042754765.1 Nonomuraea sp. NPDC059194
CTGCAGACTTTACTCGCCACCTGGACCGGCGCTTGTCACGTCTGCTGCCAGCCGTATTCGCCCCACAACACTTCGTAACCTAACGAAGTACTACTAGGCCTCGGCTTCAGCCCGCTGTGGGCCGCCGTGGCGGGCATATACCACTGTCGGTCGGCATGGTCGTCGGCATGGGCGTGGTCCAGGCGGTCATGCGTCATGGCCGAAAGGTCCTGCACGTCGGAGCCGTGACGATGACGGCCGGTGTCCTGGCCCTGGTGTCGATGCTTGGCTCGGAAGCCGGATTCTGGCAGCTCGCTCCCGCCCTGCTCATCACCGGGCTGGGATCTGGGCTGATCATGGGGCCCTACTTCGACATCGTGCTGGCCGGTGTCGAGCCGCACGAGACCGGCTCAGCCTCCGGCACGCTCACCACCCTCCAGCAGGTCGGCGGCGCACTGGGAACAGCCGTACTCGGGACTGTGTTTTTCAGCGGGCTGAGCGCCGGGACTACCGCAGTCGCCCACACTTTCGGGATCGTCGCCGGGATGATCGCGCTGACCTTCCTGGCCGGTTTCCTTCTGCCCAGAAAGGCCCGCGAGGCAGAACCCGCCTCCTGACCAAGTCGCCGAGGCCGTATCCGCCGCAACTTGGTGGTGACGTCGATCGTGTTGTTCTGCAGGTCGTCGATCACCAGTCATCGGTGATGAGGTGCTTTGGCGGGGCTGTGATCTTGACGGGTTCTCCCCATCCTCGATAAATGATGTTCATCGTCATGGTCTCGGCCTTACCGCCCTCCGGCCGGGTGAACCTCATGAGGGCGTGGAAACGTCGCGGCAGGTTGTCCGGACCCACCCAGAGTTTCCAGGTGATCGGCCCGCCCCACGAGGCATCCACCTCCTCGGCCCCGAAGAACATCCCGGCCTGTCGCTCACCCAGCTCGGGAACCGTCACCGTGCCGCTGTGGAGGGTCGTCTTCACTCCCTCGAACGTTCCGCCGTCGGCGCTGGTCGCACCGTGAGAGGCGCTCAGCTTGAGGAAGCCCGGGTTGATCCCGTTGATCAGGTCCTCTCCCCAGATGACCCCTGCGAAGTTTCGCCCGTAGCTCCATTTCCCCACCGTCGACGGCGACTTCCAGATGTACTTGCCGTCCTTGGACCGCACGTAGGCCTGTGAGTAGAACTCCCGGCCGATGCTGATTCCCCGGGACCGGCCTGTCCCCCCTGGCTGCTGGGAGATCTCCGTGGTGTCGGCGGCGTACACGCCTGAAGGCCTGAAGCGGTACGCACCGGACGCCTTGATGTCCCAGGTGGCTGGGGGCCCGCCGCGTCGTTTGACGGAGAAGCGCAGGCTGCTTTTCTTCGCGAACTGCTTCTTGATCGCTTTGACGACGGAGCCGAGAGACTCCGATTCGGGAGCCGCATGCACAGCGCCGCCGGGAATCGTGACGCTCAGCAGGCCGGCTTCGCAACCACCGTCCTGGAACCGAATGGCCTGCTCACAGCCTTCTGCGGCACGTGGGGTCGACATCATTGACACCGATGAAGTCGCCCGCTGGTTCGGCGCCGACGTGGCGACCAAGCGCAGCATCACGATCCCCACGATGTGGGAGGATCCCGCCTTGGAAGACTTGGACGCCCAGCCCAACATGATCATGACGTCCTGCGAGGGTTCCTGGAATATGTCACTGGAGCCGGGTTTTGGCCAAGGCGCGCGCAGCAAGGTCCTGCAGAGCTTGTCCCGGGGCGGGCACACCGCCATCAACTTCTATTGGACCGTCAACGCCACCAACCAACTGGCGGTTGCCCACGACGGCCGGGTGATTGCCGGATTCGAGATAGACATCATGGCGCGCACGGACTGGTGGGGTTCCAATCCCGCCAGTCTGACTCCGCATCTCACCGGACTTCCCATCGGCGAGACCTTCGGACTGAGCTTCCCCGAGTACCGGCTGGCTGCCTTTGTCCTCCTCAGCCGTCTCACGGGTGGCCAGATTCTCAGCCACGATGCCCTCCAGCAGCCCATGACCCGCTACCTGATCACCTCGTCGCAGTAGCAGGGCGCGCTGCCGCGCCTACCAGTGAATCGCCCCGGGGTTCGTGGAGGCCGAAGTGGTCGGCAGTCTGCGGCTGGAGTTGGTGTTGGCGAAGGTGGTGACCTGCTGCCCGTTGAGCAGCACGGTGTAGTCCTGGCCGCGCACGCGGATCTCGTAGTCGTTCCATTTGCCAGGTGGCCTCGCCGCCACCGGCGTGTAGGTCTGGTCCGTGGCTCCGTAGATGGTGCCGGTGCGGTGCATGTCCGCGCCGTCGGGCCAGTCCAGATCGTCGATCTGGGCCTCGAAGCCGAAGTGCGCCGCGACCCAGGCGGGTTCTCGTAGCCCTTGCCGGTGGGGTCGGGGAAACAGACGAACACGCCCCCGTTCGAGGCGCGTCAGTCGGTACTGCAGGCGCACCGAGAAGTCGGTCGGCAACGGGCGGGTGCACCACAGCAGGCCAAGACCGTTACCGGGGATGGCCTGCAGCGCGCCGTCAACGATCTGGAACCTGCCGGCGTAGACCATCCGCCAGACGCTCATGTCGGTGCCGTCTAACAGCACCTCGTAGCCATCGTCGGAGACGAATCGGCGGGCCGGTGTGAATGCTCGGCCAGCCGGCGGGCGAGCGCGACGCCGGCGAGCCCCCGGCCCTGCTCCAGGAAGATCCCGGCCGGTCCTGGCGACCCCGGGACATCCTCCACCGACATCAACCTCGGCACCTTGTCCCTGGCACGCAAGTAACCCCAGAAACCGACCCGGAACCTCGGCTACGCGGAGGTCCCTTCGACCTGGGTCAGGAGCGGGTGTCCAGGTAGGCGCAGCCTCTAGGGGAGACGCGGTAGCCGGTCTCCAGGCTGATAGTCAGTCCCAGATTCTTGAGCTTGCGTACGTTGAGCTTGAACGTGGGCAGGTCCTGCCCTACGCGGGGAGCCAGGTCGCCGGCCCGCACCCCCGGGTTGGCCGCGATGAGATCGAGCGTCGCCACCGCCCACGGGCCGAAGCGGTCGAGCCTGGCCGTGATCGCGGCGACCTCGTCCGGTGTGAGCGTCGCCGACCCGGCCAGGATGTCACGCGGGTCGGGCGCGGCGACCAGATGCAGCTCGATGCGGTGGATCGGCTCGGAGCCCCGGCCGTCCAGGTCCCGCTTGAGCGCGGCGCGGTCGGGATAACCGGCCGCGCGGGCCTCCTCGTAGGTCATGTCCGTGACGACCTCGACCGAGGTGACCTCGGCGAGCAGGCCGTTGCCCATGCGGTACCGCCCGCCCGGCCTGACCTGGCTGCGCTTCCAGCGGCGGAAGGCGAGCGAGATGGTGCCGTCGGCGATGCCTTCGCGCAGACGCGCTTCGAAGAGCATGATCTGACGCTACCCCGGGGGCGGAAGCCGCGTGCCGGGACGCGTCGGCCATCAGTAGCGGTAGCGGAGCTGGCCGGTGGCGGTGCGCCCGTACAGTGCCGCCCGCTCCCTGTTCTCCGCGCTCAGCCGCGGCGCCTGCGTGTCGAGCAGCGCCGCCCCGTCCGATCAGCCCGTTCCAACAACTCTGCCGACAACTGGCAGCCCAGATCCCAGGACGACCTCAATGATCACCAACAGCATCCAGACTTTGATCCAGAGCCAAAAGTTCGTGTCCGTCCACACCATGGCCTCTGTCACGGCCGTTTGATCCACACCGGATCGGCACACGTCCGCCCACCCTTCTCCTGTAAGGTCGCGCACATCTTGAACACGTCGATCCGGGAGATGAAGGTCCGGTCCGTTCCGCACCCCGCACGGTGATCGTTGCTGTCGGGGACGGTGTAGATCCCGACAGCAACGAGGTGGCGTACTCGCCGTCGATGCTGTACCCGTCGTCGTGCCGGTCGCACACCGTGATGCGGGTGCGGTCAGCCGAGACGCGGACGCTGGGCACCGATCGCAGACCCGGCGGATCGTGGGTCTCAAGATACTTCGGCGAGACAGGCCCGGCGGATTTGAATTCTGGCAGGCGCAGGGTTCGACCTGTCTCGCCCGCGCGCCTGACGATCGTCGGGTCGTGAACGACATGGTCGGCTTGAGAGAGCCCTTGGCGAGGATCGGCGTGCCGCTTGAACTGCACGGATGAGGTTTTCGGCAGGCGCAATGATGATCTCTCGTGCTGCTGCGCCTGGCCTACCTCGCCGTCACGAACACCTTCTCGTTCATGCGACTGCTGCCGATGGCGGATCGTGACAAGGAGATCGAGATCCTGGTGCTACGGCATCAGGTGACGGTGCTGCGGCGACAGGTGGCCAAGCCCGTGTTCACTCCGGCGGACCGGTTTCTCCTCTCAGGACTGCTCCACCATCTACCCATGGACAAGCTACGGCAGCTGATATTGCTGGTCCGCCCAGACACCCTCCTGCGGTGGCACCGCGATCTGCTGAGCCGTCGGCACGCCGTAGCCAGCGCACCCCGATGGCCAGGACGCCCGCGCACCGTCCGATCCATCCGCGCCCTGGTGCTGCGGCTGGCCCAGGAGAACTCCACCTGGGGCTACCGGCGTATCCACGGCGAACTGGCCGCACTCGGTATCAAGGTCGCCGCCTCCACCGTATGGGAGATCTTGAAGGAACACGGCATCGCTCCCTCCCCTCAACGCACCCACACCGGTTGGGCCGACTTCCTACGCGACCAAGCCGGCGCACTCCTGGCATGTGACTTCTTCGAGGTGCGCACCCTGACCGGGGCACGGCTCTACGTGTTCGCCGTCATTGAGCACGCCACCCGGCGCATCCACATCCTCGGCACCACCGCCCACCCCACCGGCCAGTGGGTCACCCAACTCGGCCGCAACCTCCTCATGGACCTACACGAGGCAGACACCACGGCCACTTTCCTCATCCGCGACCGCGACGCCAAATTCACCGCGGTCTTCGACGCTGTGCTAGCCGACGCTGCAATACAGGTCGTCACAACAGGCATCCGGATCCCGCGAATGAACTCGATCATGGAGTGCTGGATCCAGACCTGCCGACGCGAACTGCTGGACCGCACCCTGATCTGGAACCAACGTCACCTACTCCACACGCTGCGAGAGTTCGAAACGTTCTACAACGAACATCGGCCACACCGGACTCTCAGACAGGCAGCTCCCCTCCGGCCGCTGCCTGAGCCGAGCACCATCCCAGCCGGGATTACCCGCCTTGACATCCGCCGACATGATCGGCTCGGCGGCGTCCTCGGGGAGTACGCGCATGCAGCTTGACCTGGACGGATGAATAATCGGCACCCGCAGCCTCCCAGGTCGATCCCGGGAGGTCGTTTATACGTATAAGCAGTTAATAGGCAAGGACGGGCTCGGGTCGTTGTCCACCAGGGTGTGGCTCCGATCGGGGACGGCGCGGTGCCGCGGGGCGGGCCGGTCGTCAATGCGCGGACAGCAGGATGACGCCGACCGTCACGATCCCGGCCGCGGCGATGCGCCGGGGGCCGAGCCGTTCGGCGAAGAACAGCGTGCCGATGAGCGCGCCCCACAGGATGCCCGTCTCGCGGAGCGCCGCGACCTCGGCGAGCGCGCTGCCGGTCTGCGCCCACAGCACCAGCCCGTACGACAGCATCGAGATCGCTCCGCCGCCGGCCGAGACCCGCCAGCGGTCGCGCGAGGCGGCCACGATCGCCCGGCCGCGTACGGCCGCCATCAGCGCGAAGGCCAGGACCCCCTCGACGGCGAACATCCACACCGTGTAGCCGAGCGCCGTACCGGACTCCCGTACGCCTATGCCGTCCACCACGGTGTACGTCGCGATGGTCGCTCCGGTCAGCATGGCCGCCGTCACGGCCTGCCGGGACGGCATGCGCTGCCGTCCCGCCCCGGCGAGCGTCAGCGCCGCCAGCCCGCCGCATGTCGTGGCCAGGCCGCACACCTGGAGGATCGTGAGCCGTTCCCCCAGGAACGTGGCCACGACGGCGACGAGCAGCGGCGCGCTCCCCCTGGCGATCGGATAGACCTGGCCGAAGTCGCCCAGCTCGTAGCAGCGGATGAGCAGCAGCATGTACACCAGTTGCATCGCGATCGAGACGACGCCATACGGCCAGGACCCGGGCGCGGGTGGAGCCACGAAAGGCAGCAGCGGCAGGCAGATCAGCGACTGGGTGATCCCCATGACGCCGAAGGCCGCGTGCCGGTCGGGCACCGCCTTGGCGAGCGCGTTCCAGGTGGCGTGCAGCAGACCGGCGAACAGGACCGCGACAGCGGAGAACACGGGCGCGTCAGCCGGAGACGCCGGTACGGCCGTCTTCGAGGCGGCCCATCATCCGGCGGTGGAAGGACGGGTCCTCGGCGACGGTCAGCCGCAGGTCGTACCAGCCGGACGCGGTGTCCCAGTCGACGACCGCCCGGTCCCCGGCCGCGACGGCCACCTCGCGCCGGTCGGCGCCGTAGGCGAGTGCGTCGAGCGTGAACGTCAACGGCGCCGGTCCCGGGTTGGCGATCGTCACGGTGAGCCGCCGGCCGTCGCCGCGGGAGGACACCGCCGTCCTGGCCGCCGGGCCCGTACGCGAGCCGGTGAACTCGCGCCGGAACCCGTTCGGGCCGGTGAGGGTCAGCTGGTAGCCGTCCTCTCCGACGGGGACGGTGAGGGACTGCGCGCCGAGCACGTCGAAGTGCCGCGGGAACGCGAACTCCCCGGCGTACGGGTAGAGCGCGAAGTGGCTGCCCCGCTCCCCGGCGTCCGTCATGGTGACGAGCAGCCCGTCGTCCGCCAGGACGGCGGACGCCTCCGGCCGATACGGCAACGGCCGGGCGGGCCGTGCGCCGGGCTCCTGTGCGGCGAGCCGCCTCTCGGCGGGCGGGGTCGCCGGCCAGCGCACCCGGAACGGGGGCACGGTCACGGCCGCCTCGGCCGTCGGCGCCGCGGGTACGGCAGGCGGCGCCGACGTGAAGTCGAACGCCGAGGTGAGGTCTCCGGCGACCTGCCGCCGCCACGGGCTGATGTTGGGCTCGGCGACGCCCAGCCAGCGTTCCACGAAACGGATCGTCGACGTGTGGTCGAACACCTCCGAGCAGACGTACCCGCCGGCGGTCCACGGCGACACGACCGTCGTCGGCACGCGGTAGCCGAGCCCGATCGGCAGCCCGTCGACGAACTCGTGCGCGGTGCCTTCCGGCGGCAGCGGAGGCGGCACGTGGTCGTAGAACCCGTCGTTCTCGTCGAAGGTGAGGAACAGCGCGGTCCGCTCCCACACCGAGGGGTGCGCGGCGAGCGCGTCCAGGATCTCGTAGACGAGGCCGGCGCTGTGCGCCGGGCTGGACGGGTCGGGGTGCTCGGAGTACGCCTCCGGCGCGACGATGTAGGAGACCTGGGGCAGCCGCCCCTCGGCGACGTCCGCGCGGAAGGCCGCGGCGAGCCACCCCGGCGGGACCCGGTGCAGGCCCCGCTCGTACGCGTCCCGCTCGGCCGGGGTGAGCGCCTCGACGCCCTCGCGCAGCGCCGCGAGCATCTCCTCCCGCTCCTCCGCGGGCCGCCCGGCGATCGACGTGTAGAAGGAGTGCAGGCTCCGGCAGGGCGTGTGGGCCAGGGCCTTACGGGCGACGCGCTTGAAGGACGCGAAGTAGTCCAGGGAGTTGCACTGGTAGTTGTCCCACTCCTGGTAGACCCGCCAGCTCTTGCCCGCCGTCGTCAGCCGCTCGGGATAGGACGTGTGCGTGTAGCCCGGGTGGGTGTCCTCGTCGCAGGCGTCGTTGGCGGTGGTGCGCCGCCCGGACGGCTCGTGGTCGACGGTCCCCGACCAGTGATAGAGGCGGTTGGGGTTGGTCGGCCCGAACATCGAGCAGTGGTAGGCGTCACACAGCGTGAAGGTCTCGGCCAGCTCGAACTGGAACGGCAGGTCGCGGCGGTCGAAGTGGACCATAGCCCCCGGCCCCTTGCCCGCGATCCAGCCGTCGTGCCAGCCGCCGCCCCTGGTCCGCTGCCCGGTGTCCCACTCGTGGTCCACGCCCTCCACGTACTGGAGGTCGCCTTCGGCCAGGTTCCGGTCGCCCATGCCGTCGCGTACCGGGTAGGGGAGGACTCCGGACTGGTCGAACACCGGCCTGCCGTCCGGCAGGGTGATGGCGTTGCGGTCGCCGAACCCGCGCACTCCGCGCAGTGTCCCGAAATAGTGGTCGAAGGAGCGGTTCTCCTGCATGAAGAACACGACGTGCCGGAGGGCGCCGAGCCCCCCGGGCGGCGCCGGCCGGGCCAGCGCCGCCCGCAGGGACGGGGGAAGAGCAGACAAGGGAGGAGATGCCTTTCAGAGCTTGCGGCAGTACAGGGCGTCGGGCGTACCGTAGCGGCCGGCGCGGTAGGAGAACGCGATCCCGGCGGCGTACTCGTCGGAGGCGCACTGCGCCTTGTAGTAGCCGGTGGCGTAGTCGCCGCCCTCGCCGGAGGCGGGACGGCTGTTGCCCCGGTCGTCCCACAGCGTCCGTCCGGCCCCGGCCAGCGGGATCCGGCCGGGGGCGCAGAGGACCGCCGACACCTTGTCCCCGCGCAGGCTGTATCCGATCATGAACTGGCCGGTGGGGCACTGGTACTTGGTGAACGTGGACGCCCAGTCTGTCGTGACGTTCTCGCTGGTCACCACGGTGGCGGAGCCGGAGTCCCACAGGTTCGCCACGCCGGCGTCGGTGCACAGCCCGCCCTGCCCCTTCTGGCTGATGCCGATCAGGCGCTGGTCGTCCGGGCAGGACAGCTTGCGCGCGCCGGAGTCCCAGTCACCCTGGGCGCGCATCCGCGCGGACTGGTTCGCGTCGGCGTGGATGCCCCGGAGCATGGACCAGGTGCGCACGGGCGCGACCTGCCCGGTGTACCCGGTGGCGGCGACCAGCCGGCGCCAGTGCGCCGCCCGCCAGTCGTCGGTGTCGAGCACGGTGCGCAGGCCGCCGTCGACGGCGTAGCGGACGAGCCCCCAGGTGTTGCCCTGGTCGTTCTCCTGGAAGCCGACCATCGGCCAGTACGCGAAGTCGACGTCGTTCTCGATGAGGAAGTCGACCACGTTGGCGAACCAGGTCTTGTCCTGGTCCGTGGCGACCTTGCCGACGCCGAACTCGCTGATCCAGACCGGAGCGGTGAAGTGCCGCTCCGGGGTGGTCGCCACGTAGGTGGCGCTGTCGCGCATGGCCGTGAAGAGGTCGGCGCGGCTCAGTTCCCGGTAGCGGTAGTCATGGGTCTCACCCAGCCCGTCCGCGCCGGTGTGCTGCGGGCCGGTGTAGCCGTAGAAGTGCGCGGCGTAGACGAGCTTGTGCGAGCGGACGAGCGTCTGCGAGAGCGTGGCGACCGGCTTGAGCAGCGGCCGGTCGTGCCAGACTCCGTCGAGCGGGATGCCCGACCAGTTGATCCCCTCGATCATGATCAGCATGTCCGGGTTGGCCTCGGTGAGGATCCGGTCGCCCGCCCGCTGGGCGGCGGCGGCCCAGTCGTGGTCGTCGCCCAGGCCCCAGTTGGGGTTGTCCCAGGTGTCACGGCGTACCTCGTTGCGCAGGTCGGCGCCGACGACCCTGTTGTTGGCCCGGTACCGCCGCGCCATGAACACCCAGTCGTCCAGCCACTTCTGGGTGCTCTGGCTGCTGTTCCACCGCTCGTTCCCGTCGACGCCGCAGCACCAGCGGGTGGTGGTCGTGTGGTTGTTGAGGATGACTGCGAACCCGTCGGCGGTGAGCCCCTCGACGACCTTGTCGAAGACCTGGAGCGGGGTGAGGCCGCGCAGCTGCGGGTTGGCCGCGACACCCGCGTCGGTGACGGGCCGCGCGTCGGTGATCATCTCGTTGGAGAACGGCAGCCGGACGCTGTTGACACCGAGCGCGTGGAAATCCGTGATCAGCTTGCTCATCGGGACCCGGTCCAGGCCGAGCGGGACCCGGTGAGAGGTCTCCGACGCGTGGTTGTTGGCCGGGTCCTCGTCGTCGCCGCTGCCGGTCCAGGTGCCGCTGGAGCCGTGCCAGTTGCCGGACTGCAGTTTGAACCGCTTTCCGGTGGCGTCCACGACGTAACGGCCCTGGGTGCTGAGAGGTCCTTGCCAGGACGCCGCGAGGGGGGTCGATGCGAGGGGGGTCGGTGCGTCGGCGGTCGCGGGCTGGGGGGCCACGGCCAGGCCGCCGAGTGCGGCGGCGAGCACCGCCAGTAACGCTCGTGCTCTCATCAGGACTCCTCGGGAGGGGAGTGACGCGCGAGGACCGCGACGTCGCGAGGGTGGAGGATGACCTGCTCGACCTGGGGACGCCCCGGAGCGAGCAGGTGGTGGAACGGCCTCGGCAGATCGACCGTGCGGGCCTGGGTGGTGTGGTTGAGCAGCAGCAGGAACTCCCGGCCGCCACCCGTGCGCACCGCGGCCTGCACGCCGTCGGGCAGGCCGCGCAGCACCGGCCCGGCGCCTGCCTCGGCGAGCGTCTCGGCCACGACCGTACGCATGATCGTCTCGTCGGGACGGGTCGCGACGTAGCGGACCGTGCCCGCGCCGAACCGGTTCCTGGTGACCGCGGGCGTGCCGTCGGGGAAGGCCAGCAGGACGTCCGCGCCCTCGATGCGTACGTCCTCCCGCCACAGGTCGGCGCTGCCTTCTCCCAGCGGGAACGTCTCACCCTCGGCGGCGGGGCGGTACTCCTCGACGCGCAGACCGAGCACCTCGCGCAGCGGTCCCGGGCAGCCGCCGTGATGGACCAGGTCGTTGCCGTCCACCACCGAGGTGAAGAACGACACCAGCAGGTGGCCTCCGGCCGTGACGTAGTCGGCCAGCCTCGCCGCGTGCTCCTCGGTGAGGAGATAGAGGTTGGGGATCACGACCAGCCGGTAGCCGGACATGTCGGCGCCGGGCGGCAGCACGTCCACGCCCACGCCGAGGTCGAACAGCGGGCCGTAGTGATCAAGCGCCCGGTCGACGGCCTTCAGCCCGTCGGACGGATGGGAGTCCAGTTCGAGCGCCCACCAGCTGTTCCAGTCGAACAGCACGGCGACCTCGTTCGCCACGCGGGTCCCGGCCAGCTCCGGCACCGCGGCCAGCTCGGCTCCCAGAGCGGCGACCTCCCGGAACACCCGGGTGTCCGTACCCCCGTGCGGAACCATCCCGGAGTGGAACTTCTCCGCGCCGCCGCGTGACTGCCGCCACTGGAAGTACAGCACGGCGTCGGCGCCGTGCGCGATCGCCTGCCAGCTCCACAGGCGCATCTGGCCGGGCTCCTTGATGCCGTTGCGCAGCCGCCAGTTGACCGCCGACGGCGCCTGTTCGACCAGGTACCACGGGTCGCCACCGTGCGCGCAGCGCGCCAGGTCGTAGGCGAGGCCCGCCGCCACGTGCGCGCGCGGCCAGAACGGGTCGGGGTAGCTGTCGAGCCCCACGATGTCCATCCGGTCGGCCCAGGAGTGCACATCCACCGGCTTGTGGTGGGCCAGGAAGTTGGTCAGCACGGGCACATCCGGGGTGACGCGTCGCAGGATCGCCGCCTCGACCTCGAAGCACGCGCGCAGCGCCTCGTTGCTGAACCTCTTGAAGTCCAGCTGCTGGGCCGGGTTGGCGTACGTCGGCGCGAGCCTGGGGGGCAGGATCTGGTCGAACGAGGTGTAGCGCTGGGACCAGAAGTCGGTGCACCAGGCCGCGTTCAGGTGCGCGATATCGCCGTACCTCTCGCGCAGCCAGCGGCGGAAGTCGCGGGCGGACTCGTCGCAGAAGCATTCGGCGACGTGGCAGCCGTACTCGTTGCCCACGTGCCAGAAGCCCAGGGCGGGGTGGTCCTTGTAGTGCTCGGCGAGCGCCTCGACCAGCCGGGCGGCCCGGTCGCGGTAGACCGGGCTGGACGGGCAGTAGTGCTGGCGGCCGCCCGGCGACAGGACCGCGCCCGATTCGGTGACCGGCAGGATCTCCGGGTGCTCCGTGGCCAGCCACGGCGGCGGTGATGCGGTCATGGTGGCGAGGTCCACGGTCACTCCCGCAGCCGCCAGCTCGTCCATCACCGCGTCGAAGTAGGAGAAGTCGTACGCGCCCGGCGCGGGCTCGACCCGCGCCCATCCGAAGACGCCGACGGTGACCAGGTTGACCCCGGCCTCGGCCATCAGGCGCACGTCCTCGGCACGGATCTCGTCCGGCCACTGCTCGGGGTTGTAGTCACCGCCGAAGCCCAACCCGACCAGGCGGTTGGTGAAACTCATGTGCTCAGTCCTTCATGCCAGTGGCGGCGATGCCCTGGACGATGTAGCGCTGCGCGATCAGGAAGACCGCGACAAGCGGGAGGATCGTGACGACGGCGCCGGCGAAGAGCGCGGGAAGGTTGATCGTCTGTGCGGTCAGGAACGTGGACAGCGCGATCTGGGCGGTCCACGATTCCGGGTCCTGGCCGATGACGAGGGGCCAGAGGAAAGCGTTCCAGCTCTCGATGAACGACAGCGTGCCCAGCGAGGCGAGCAGGGCGCCCGAGTTGGGCAGTGCGAGCCGCCAGTACACGCCCAGATGGCCGAGGCCGTCCAGGCGGCCCGCCTCCTCGATCTCCTGCGGGAACTTCAGGTAGAAGTTGCGGAACAGCAGTACCGAGAACGCGTTGAACAGGCCGGGTGCGATGACACCCCACAGGGTGTCGACCCCACCCATCGCACTGACCAGCACGAACGTGGGCACGAACGTGGCCGAGGTGGGGATCATCAGGGTCACGATGACGAAGGACATGATCACGCCGCGGCCGGGCACCGAGATGCGGGCCAGGGCGTAGCCGGCCATCGAGCCGAGCAGGGTGGAGACGGGAGCGGTGACGATCGCGATGACGAAGGAGTTCCCGAGCGCGTTGGCCATCGGCACTGACGGGTCGTCGAACACGTCCATGAAGCCCTGCAGGGTGAACGGGTCGGGCAGCCAGTGCCAGTCCGGGTCGGTGATCTGCAGTCCCGTCATCAGCGAGGCGCGCAGCATGAAGTAGAAAGGCGCCAGGAACAGTACGGCGGCGACGCCGACGACCAGGTAGGTCAGGATCGTCACCGGAGTCCTGCGCGTGGTCTTGCGCATGGTCAGTCCTTCCGGCCGAATCCGACGAGGCGGCCCTGCAGCAGGGTCACCAGGACGATCAGCAGGGTCAGCAGGAACGCCCCCGCCGAGCCCACGCCGTAGTCCTGGCCCTTGAGCGCCGTGTCGTACAGGAAGACCAGCGGCGGTCGTACGGGGGCGGTGGAGTTGCCGGTGGTGGTCATGAATACGTTGTAGAACTCGTCGAAGGCCTGGAATGCGGCGATGAGGATCAGCATGAGGATCGCCACCGAGGTGTTGCGCAGCATCGGCAGCGTGATGTGCCGGAACTGCGCCCACCGGGACGCTCCGTCCAGGGAGGCCGCCTCGTACAGATGGACCGGGATGGCCTGGAGACCCGCCAGGAAAAGGATCATGTAGAGGCCGACCTGGAGCCACAGGCGCACCGTGATGATCACGATCCAGTACAGGGGCGGGTCGGTGCTGGCGATCCACGACTGGACGTCCCAGCCGAACAGCCCGCCGATGGTGTTGGCGACGCCGGACGGCAGGCCGTTGAACAGGCTCATCTTCCAGACCAGGGCGGCGACGACGTAGGAGACGGCGGCCGGGATGAGGAAGCTGGTGCGGAAGAAGGCCCGGCCACGGCGCATCCCGTGCAGCAGCACGGCGAGCCCGAGCGAGATGCCGAACGTCACCGGCACGATGAAGATCGTGAACAGGATGATCCCGGTCATCGAGGACCGGAACGCCTCGTCCTCGAGCAGGGACGTGTAGTTGTCGAAGCCGACCCAGGATCCGAGATCGACGGTGCCGCGTGCCTCGCTGAAACTGAGCAGGAAACTCCAGCCGATGGCGAGGTATTTGAACAGGCCGAGGCCGAGGACCATGGGGGCGGTTAGCAGGGTGAACGCGCCCACGGCCCGCCAGTCGGTCCGCCGCCCGCGGCGGCCGGGCCGGACCCCAGCCGGGCGGGCGGTCGTCGCCGCCCGCCCGGTCGTGGCGGTGTCTGACATGGTCAGGCCAACTGCTTGTCGAGCTCGGCCTGGGCCTTCCCTGCGGCCTCGTCGAGCAGCGCCTTGGCGTCGCCCCCGCTCTTGGCGATCTTCGAGACGGCCTGCGCGAACGCGGAGTCCATCGTGGTGTTCCACAGGTTCGGGTAGGCCCTGCTGGTGTTCGCCAGGATGTCGGCGGCGTCCTTCGCCTGGCCCGAGCTGAACTCGGTGGTCTGCGCCGCGACGCTCTTGCGCGCCGGGACGTGGAACCCGTAGCTGACGCACCAGTCCTTCTGCAGCTCCGTCTGCTTGATCCAGAGCCAGTCGATGTACTTCTTGGCCTCTTCGACGTGCTTGCTCTTCGCGTTCACGGCCGCGAACCAGCCGCCGATGCGGGAGACCGGCTGGCCCGTGTCGCCGAACTTCGGCCACGCGAGGACGCCGAAGTCGTCACCGAGCGCCTTCTTGATGGCGGGCATTGCCCACAGACCGCACCACTGCATGGCGGCGGCGCCCTGGACGAACGCGCCCGGGTCGTACCAGTCGGTGGTGAAGTCGAGCAGCAGCGACTTGTCGTCGTGCAGCTGCTTGAGGCCGGAGATCGCGGCGATGGCCTCGGGCGAGTTGAAGACGACCTTCTTGCCGTCGGGGTCGAGCAGGTCGGCGCCGTTGGACCACATCAGCAGGTACGCCGCGTTGCCGATGCCGTCGGAGCCGACGAACAGGCCCTTCTGCTCCCGGCTGGTGAGCTTCTTGGCGGCTGCGGCCAGCTCGGCGAAGGTCTGCGGCACGGCGATCCCGGCCTTCTCCAGGGCGCTCTTGCGGTAGTACAGGACCATCGCGTCGTCCATCATCTTCAGGCCGTAGAGCTTGCCGTCGGCCGTGGCGGAGTCCAGCGACGCCTTGGAGTACTCGGCCTCCTGTCCCTTGATGATGTCGTCGAGCGGAGCGAGCAGGCCGTTCTTGACGTCGACGTACTGGAAGTCGCCGATCTCGAACAGGTCGGGCGCCTTCGGGGTGAGCAGCGTCGAGTGGAGCTTCGCGGAGTAGTCACCCGCGATCCAGTTGACCTTGATGGCGATGTCCGGGTTGGCCTTGGTGTACTCCTTGGCATACCGGATCACCGCCTGCTGTGTGCCGGCCTCGCCGTAGGCGTGGTACCACTGCTCCAGCGTGACCTTGGCGCCGGCCTTGACGGCGTCGTCCTTGCCGCACGCAGCGAGCGCCACACCGCCGACGAAGAGGAGTGAGCCGCCCAAGAAGGCGCGGCGGGATGTCAGGGAAGTGCTCATTCGGGGGGTTCCTTCCTGGGGCCGGGCGCCCGTCGGCCCATGAGGTGGGCCTGTGTTCCCGGAGACGGTGCTGGGTCGTGATCCGCGGATCCTCTCGGCTTCGCCGTGGCGGAGATCCGCCGAAACGCTCCCTAGCCTGGGGATGTGACCAGGGACTGGACGGCGACGGCCGCCGCGCCGCGCGCCCATTCCTCGAACGGCAGCGGACGGATGATGAGGCCGCACCGCCCCGCGCTGCCGTACGCCTGGGCGGAGAACGCCTCGCGGATCGATTCCTCGAACAGGTCGTAGGCGTCGAGTCCCTCGCCGGAGACCACGAGGCTCTCCGGGCCGAGGAGGTTCGCCACCACGGCCAGGCCGAGGCCGATGGCCCGGCCGGCGACGGCGAAGATCTTGCGGAGGACCTGGTCGCCTGAGCGGGCCAGATCGACCGCCTGGTCGATGGTGAGGTCGTCCACTCCCGTGGCGCGGCGAGCCTCGGTGAGCAGTGCCTGGGTGGAGGCCACCGCCTCCAGGCAGCCCGTCGCGCCGCAGTGGCAGCGCGGTCCCTCGACGCCGATCGGCACGTGGCCGATCTCCCCGGACACGCCGAACGCGCCTGAGACGAGACCGCCGTTGACGACGAACGCGCTGCCTATGCCGGTGCCGATGGTGACCAGCGCGAAGGAGGACGCGCCGACGCCCGCGCCGAACCACTGCTCGGCCGCCGCGAGGGCCTTGACGTCGTTCTCCAGGGTGGTGGTGAGCCCGGTGGCCTCGTTCAGCAGCGCGGCGAGCGGGACATCCCGCCAGCCGAGGAAGGGCGAGTAGCGCACGATGCCGGCGGCGCGGTCGACGTCGCCGGAGATGGCGACCCCGAGCCGGTGGGTCCGCTCCCGGAATCCGGGCTGCTCGTCCAGCAGTTCGGCGACGATCGCGGCGAGGGCCGCGACCACGTCGGCGGGCTCCATGGGGGACTCCGAGGCGTCGGTCCGCACGTCGAAGCCGGGTACGGCGTGGTGGCGAGCGGCGACGATCCGGGAGCCGAGGTCGGTGACCACGCCGATGAGGTCATCACCGGTGATCTTGATGCCGATGAAGTACTCGCGTTCGGGCGCGATCGCCAGCGGGCTGGCGGGCCTGCCCGCGCCGGGCGCCGTCCGCTCGGTGGGGGCCAGTTCCCGCAGGTAGCCCGCCTCGATCAGGGGGCGGGCGGCTTTGGTCACCGCCGCCGACGAGAGGCCGGTGAGCCTGCACACGTCGACCCTGCTCACCGGGCCCCGGGTGAGGACCATGGTGAAGACCGCGCTGGCGGCGGGGCTGGTGATGGGCGCCCCGGAGCCCTGGCTTCTCGGCATGCGAGTTACCGTAGGGTTAACTAATTAACTTCGTCAAGAATTTAATTCAACGCGGATCGGCGATACATTTCCCGGATCGACGCCGACCCCCCGCGAGGAGTGCCCCCGTGATCGAGTACGACCCCCGGCACCGGATCTGGCTGCTCAGCACGCCGACGACCGCGTACGCGCTGGGGCTGGACGACGACGGCACGCCGCGGCACGTGCACTGGGGACGCCCTCTGACGCTGGAGCAGGCGGCGGCGGTGCCGCGGTTCCGCGACCCGGCGGACAGCAGCTTCGAGCACCCACGGGCGGACGGGGCGGAGCTGCCCGTCACCGGGTACGGGCCGTCCGCGCTCCAGGTCCGCTTCCCCGGCGGCGGACAGGAGATCGAGTGGCGGTACGACGGCCACGCGGTGGACGGCGGCCACCTGACGATCCTGCTGAGCGACCGGTGCCATCCGCTCGCCGTCGAGCTGCACTACCGCGTGCACACGGACGTCGACGTGCTGGAACGGTGGACTGTGCTGCGGCACACCGGGGACGGCGCGCCGATCGCGCTGCTGCGCGCGGACTCGGCCTCGTGGGCGGTTCCCCACCTGGCGGCCTACCGGCTGAGCCACGTGACCGGGGCGTGGGGGAGCGAGTTCCGGCTGCGCCGCGACGCCGCGCCCGGGGGCGAGACCGTGCTGACCAGCCGGCGGGGTGTGTCGGGACACCACGCCAATCCGTGGGTCATGATCGATGACGGCGCGGCCGGCGAGGAGTACGGCGAGGTGTGGAGCTCCGCGCTGGCCTGGAGCGGGAGCTGGCGGATCACGCTGAACCGTTCGCCCGCCGAACGCCTGAGCTGGAGCGGCGGATTCGGCCACGAGGGCGTCACCTGGCGGCTGGAGCCGGGCGAGACGCTGGAGACGCCGGTGTTCGCGGGCCTGTACCGCCCCGACGGGTTCGGCGGGACGAGCCGGTCCTGGCACGCCTACATCGCGCGGCACGTGTTGCCCGCCGCCTCCGAGTCGCGTCCGGTGCTCTACAACTCGTGGGAGGCGACCGGCTGGGCGGTGACGGAGGAGGGGCAGAAGCGCCTGGCGGGCCTGGCGGCCGAGGTCGGCGCGGAGCTGTTCGTCATGGACGACGGCTGGTTCGGCGCGCGCGACACTGACGAGGCCGGGCTCGGCGACTGGACGCCGAACCCCGGCAAGTTCCCCGAGGGGCTGGACGGGCTGATCGCCGAGGTGCACCGGCTCGGCATGCGGTTCGGGATCTGGGTGGAGCCGGAGATGGTCAATCCGGACAGCGACCTCTACCGCGCCCATCCCGACTGGGTGCTCCGTCAGCCGGACCGGCGCAGCACGCTGCTGCGCAACCAGTTGGTGCTCGACTTCGGTCGGCCCGAGGTGATCGAGTGGGCGCACGACTGGCTGGACCGGCTGGTGGCCGGACACGCGATCGACTTCCTCAAATGGGACATGAACCGGGCCTTCACCGAGGTGGGACGGCCCGGGGCCGGCGACCCGGGCCGGGTGTGGATCGAGCACGTGCGCGGCGTCTACGAGGTGATGGACCGGCTGCGCACCGACCACCCCCGGCTGCGGATCGAGGCGTGCGCGGGCGGTGGTGGCCGGGTCGACCTCGGCGTGCTGCGCCGTACCGACGAGGCATGGACCTCCGACAACACCGACGCCGCCGACCGGATCGCGATCCAGCACGGGTACGGGCAGATCTATCCCGCCCGCACGATGGCGGCCTGGGTGACCGACAGCCCGCACTTCCTGACCGGCCGGGAGCTGCCGCTCCGGTTCCGCTTCCATGTGGCAATGGCCGGCGTGCTCGGCGTGGGCGGCGACCTGTCGCGCTGGAGCGCCGCCGAGCGGGCGGAGGCGGCGGAGCTGGTCGCGATCTACAAGGAGATCCGCCCGGTCGTCCAGCACGGCGTTCACCACCGGCTGGGAGAGCCGCCGCTGACCGGCGCGCAGTACGTCGCCGACGACCGGGTGGTCGTGCTCGCCTGGCGGCTCTCCTCCCGCTTCGGGGCCCCGCCCGTCCCGCTGCGGCTGCGCGGCCTGAACCCGGACGCCCGTTACCGCGACGACGACACGGGGGCCGTCCACCACGGGGCCGTCCTCCTGGCGCACGGCCTGCCCCTCGAACTGCCGGGCACCGACCACGCCAGCGCCCTCGTCCGCCTGACCCGCATCCCCTGAATCACTCCTACAAGGTCAGGGCGGTGGTGAGGCGGATGTCGTCGAGTGCATGCCCGGTCTGGAGCAGGTAGTCCCGGAGAGCAGGCGCCATCCGTGCTCGCTCCAGACCTCGGCCGCGCGGCGCGGGATCTCGACGGGCTGTCCGGTGCCAGAAACTGGTAATGAGGTCTGACCTGGTCTTCTAGGCTCGGCTCTCGTGCTGTTTCGACTTCTGCATCTGCTGGTGGTCAGGGTGTTCGGCTGGCTGGTGCTGCTCACACGGGGCAGCGCTTCCAGAGAGGTAGAGATCTTGGTGTTGCGGCATGAGGTCGCGGTGCTGCGTCGCCAGATCGCCCAGCCCAGGCCAGACTGGGCCGATCGGGCGCTGCTGGCGGCGCTGGCCAGGCTGTTACCCGCTCGCCTTCGGCTGCATCGCATCGTGACGCCTGGCACGCTGGTTGCCTGGCACCGCAGGCTGGTCAAGACGAAGTGGACCTACCCCGCCAAGCAGGGCCGGCCCCCAATCTCCGAAGAGATCCGCGATCTGATCGTCCGGTTGGCGCAGGAGAATCCACGATGGGGCATCGGCGCATCCAGGGCGAGCTCCTCGGTCTTGGATACAGGGTGGGGGAGGGGACGGTCCGCCGGGTCCTGGCGGCGGCGGGGTTTGGGCCCGCACCGCGCCGGGCTTCACCGACCTGGCGCCAGTTCCTCAGCTCTCAAGCCTCCGGCATCCTGGCATGCGACTTTCTCCACATCGATACGGTGTTCCTCAAGCGTCTGTGTGTGTTGTTCGTCATGGAGATCGAAACGCGGCGCGTGCATATCCTCGGTGTCACGGCTCATCCGACCGGTGCCTGGCCGAGTACGAGCGCCACTACAACCAGCACCGGCCGCATCAGGCACTGTCACTACGCCAACCCATTCATGATCCGGCCGAGGTGGTCGATCTCGCGGCTCGAATAGAGGGACGAAGCGCCGTCTGCGGTCTGATCCGTGAGTATCGCAGAGCCGCTTGACGACGTGCGAAACCGCAGGCCAGCGCTACGAGCGAGCTTTGGCACCGGACAGGCCTTACAGCGGCTATCGGTGAGATTGATCTGGCCGTCGCTGCTGCCGTCGACTTGCGTGCTCGCCGAGCATAGCTATGGTTTCGCGCAGGCGTTCACACGCCCAGTCGTACTGCTCGGTGTCGGTGTGTGCCCGGAAGTTCGTCTCGATGATCTGGACGAGGACGAGGTGAAGGTTGTACAGCCGGCGGCGGACCCGCTCGCTGCTGGTGAACGGCTCGTGGCCGTAGCCGCGGATGAACGCGGCCGAGTCCCCGAAAGCGCTCAACTCGCTCGCGGTGAAACCGAACTCCATCAGCGGATCGCCGTAGAACGCCCGCTCGTGGTCGAGGATCGCGACGATCTCGCCGTCGCGCACCATGCAGTTGCCGGGCCACAGGTCCCACTCAACGAACCGGGGCTCGGTCACCTCGTCCAGAGAATCCGCGTGGGCGGCCACGACCTCACGGACCACGTCGTAGCCGTAGCCCAGGTCGACGCCGCGCCGCTCGCCGTCCCCCAGGAGCTCCTCGATCATCCGTAGGAAGGCCGCCCGCCAACTGCTCTCGCCCGGCCCGGCCAGCGGGCCGAAGGCCGCGCCCCGAATTCGGTTCAGCTCGCGGGTGGTCGCGCCGAGAGCCTCGTCGTACGCGTCAAGCTCCGCCCGGGACAGCGTATCCCTGATGACGTTGAGGTTGTCCGCGTCAACGTACGACATGAAGAAGTAGTCGGCGTCGCACAGCTCGTGGCTCTGATCCGCGAAGTCGACCGCCGGTACTGGAACCTTGGTGTTTTCCTGGATCAGCCGCAGCGCCGCCAACTCGGTGGCCATGGCGCCGCACTCGTAGGTCATGACCTCGACGTCCGGCGGCGGCGCGATCTTGAGGACGACCTGCGCGCCGGATCGCAGCCGGATCCGATAGGCCACGTTGAACCAACCGTGACCCAGCTCGCTGACCCAGTCCTCACCGGCGTCGGGCACCTGCTCCGGCCCGTAGGCACGGGCGACCATCGCGCGAAGCGTCTCGACCGGCTGCCGATTCTTGGTGATGCTCTCCATCAGTCCTCACGTGTTCAGTGCATGACACAAAGGTGGGGTACGAGCGGAGATTACGCCGGACGGGAACGAGCGCCCGAAGGGTGATCGAAGAGTAGCACTGAGACCGCGTTCTCCGTCCAAGCTTCCCATGACGCCTTGCGGTACTGGCCTCGTGGCTCCGTCGGCTTCTAGCATCAATGATCATCGTGGCGGAAGTTGTGTGCGAATTGCCCGAGCCCTGGCATCAGACCGTTGACGGGGAAATGCCGTGGACTTCAGCCTGTTCTATTTTGCCGACGACGGGGAAGTCGAAGGGGGTCGCTACCACCTGCTGATGGAACGCGCCCGCTTCGCGGACGAGCACGGGTTCGCTGGCGTCTGGACACCCGAGCGGCACCTCCACCAGTTCGGCGGCCTGTTCCCGAAACCGTCCGTCACTGCCGCGGCGGTGTCGGCCGTGACCTCGCGGGTGGAGGTACGCGCGGGAAATGTGGTGCCGGTCAGGGTGGCCGAGGAGTGGGCCGTGGTCGACAACCTCTCTCACGGCCGGGCTGGCGTCGCGCCCGCCTCCGGCTGGAACCCGCAGGACTGCCTCTTCAACCCGGACGCGTGCGCCGATCGTCGGCAGCTCACCGTGGCCGCCGTCGAGACCCTTCGCCGGCGCTGCGCGTACGCCGGCCGGTCGGCCAATCCGTCGTACACCTTCGTGATGTCCTCGAACAGATTCATGGCGGCGCCGTGGTCGAGGATGCTGTGCTCGAGGGATACCCCGAACAGTCGTCCGGGAGAAGGTAGATACGCAGGCCGCTGTGCCGTCGGGCGACGAGACGCAGAGCCTCCTCGAGACGGGGCACGTCGAGTACGAGCCGTCTCCCGCTCGCCTCGACCGGCCTACGCGCCCGTTGCCATCGGCGCTGCGGAGCGGCTACCGGCCTCGTACTCGGCAAAGATTTCGCCGAGGACGCGCTGTGCGCCCGCGGCCTCCTCGTCGGTTTGTCCACGGTATGAGCACAGGTGACGAGTGTCTTCCAGAGGACCCAGCCGCGCCCACGCGCCCAGGTGGCCTCGCCGACGGACAGTCGTTCCCGGAACGCCTGCCGACCGTCGGCGGTCAGCAACGTCCAGGCAACTGCCAGGTCGCAGGACGGATCACCGACGCCGCACGTCCCGAAGTCGATGACGGCTGCCAACTTCCCGTCGTCGAGCAGGAGATTCCCCTGGGCGACGTCACCGTGGAACCAGCTCTCCACGCCGTCCCAGCGTGCATCTAGGGCACTCTTCCAGATTTCCCGAGCCAGGTCGACGTCGACGTGGCCGTCCAGCGTCGCGAGCGCGCGCCGGGCTTCCCCGTCGTAGGTGCGCAGCGTGCCGCCCCGGAACCAGTTGTGCTTTCCGGGGCGGGGACCGTCGGCGGTATCGACGCTCTGCAACGCCGCGAGGAACCCGGCCAGATCGACCGCGAATTGGACGGGGTCGGCGATACGGTCCGCGATCGCCGGCTCGCCGTCGAGCCATTGGTAGATAGACCAGGAGAAGGGGTAGCCCGCGCCGGGTTCACCTTTCCCCAGCGGGGTGGAGATGGGCAACGGGAGCCGAGGGGCGAGCTCCGGAAGCCACCGGTGTTCCTTGTCGACCGCCAAGGCGTACTCGGCCGCGCTGGGCAAACGCACCGACATTTCGGAGCCGAGGTGGAAGGTCCAATTGTCCCAGCCACCGTCGGCCACCGGCCGAACCGGAAGGCCGGCCCACTGCGGGAACTGGTCGGCGACGAGCCGACGTACCTGTTCCGCGTCGACAGTAATGCGCTGTGGCACGGGACCGAGATGCGTTGTGTTGCTCAACGAGACATCCTTTCCTGACAAGGGAAAAGTGACGTGCGCGATTCGAAAGAAAGTCAAACGGCAGACGTTACCGAAGGACGCCTTGGTCGAAACCATCTTTTCGGGGAGTCACCGGCCATCTGATCAGTAACCAACCCGCTTGACCTGTAGGCGTCCGGTGTGGATGACCGAGGTTGGTCGATCTTGTCGCGGTATCCCACCTCCGGCACACCACTCTTTCAACGCCGAAAGGGCTTCGTGGTGACAAAGTCGAATCGCTACGGTTTGAGCGCCTTCTGATGGGTCGCCGTCGGCCCCCGGACGTAAACAGCCTGCTGGCGCTCGCCGACCGCGCCGCCGAGGCCGGCGGCGCGGTCATCGTCGACCACCTCGATCGCGCCAAGACCCTGGGCTGGAAATCCTCCCCCGCGGATCCGGTGACGGACACGGATCGGAGCAGCGAGGCTCAGATCATGACGCTGCTGGGCGCCGAATGACCGGACGACGGCATCCTGGCCGAGGAGAGCCCGGAACGGCGGTCGGCCAGTGGGCTGCGCTGGGTCGTGGACGCGCTGGACGGGAGCGTGAACCACCTTTACGGCATCCCGCTGTGCGCCGTGAGCATCGCGGTCGAGGAGCACCGTGGCCACGAGTGGACGGCAATCGTCGGTGTGGTCCATGACCCGATCCGCTCGGAGACGTTCTCTGCCGCCCGTGTCGGGGGTGCCGCCCTCGGCGGTACGCCATTGAGGGTCAACGAGCCGGTACCGCTGTCCCGAGCTCTCATCGCCACAGAGTTCGCCTACACGGCTGAATCACGCCGGCGGCAGGCTGAGGCCGTGAGCCGCGTCCTGGCGGAAGCCCGGGACATCCGATGCGCCGGAAGTTCTGCTCTGGACGTGTGCTGGACCGCCGCCGGCCGATTCGACGCCTTCTACGAGGACGAGCTGGAGCGATGGGACTGGGCAGCGGGACAACTGGTCGTTCAGGAAGCTGGAGGTTGTGGGTGCCCGAAACTCGGCCGTTGGGGCTGACTTGGGGTTTGGCGTTCCCGTTCTTGCGGCATGATCGCTGTCCATGGCGCTGCGGCTGCTGCCGCGACGCGCGGGACCGTCCTGGAGTGCGTTCCTGCGTGCTCAAGCTACGGGGATCTTGGCGTGCGACTTCTTCTACTCCGACACCGTGCTGTTCAAACGCCTGAATTGCCTGGTCGTCATGGAGATCGATACCCGCCGCGTGCATGTCCTCGGCGTCACCGAGCATCCGACCGGGCCGTGGATTGCGCAGCAGACCAGGAACCTGATGATCGAGCTGGGGGACAGAGTGGAGGGGTTCGGGTTCCTCATCCGCGATAGGGATACCAAGTTCACCACGATGTTCGACGTAGTCTTCACGGCTGAGGGCGTCGGCATCCTCAAGAGTCCTCCACCTCGGGCTCCGCGGGCCAACGCGTTCGGCGAACGCTGGATCGGCGGCCTGCGCCGAGAACTCCTCGATCGGATCCTCATCGTCAACTGAACCGCCCCGGGTTCGATGGACTCCGTCAGCTACGGACCGTATCTCCAAGCCGCGATCCCCACCCTCATCGGGCACCACCGCTTCGGTCGATCCCGCGACCGCTGGCTCCGCTTCTGCCGCACCTACGGTCTCGACCCTGACATCGAAACCACCCCCGCAGCCTGGCTCCTGCGATTGGCGCGGGAGCTACGCTCGCTGGCCTCCTACGTCCGCGCCGCCGACCACCCCGCCGTCCACGCTGAACTGCCTCGGCTCGCTCATGAACAACGAACCATACACCTGGCAGCCCATCTGAACCTGCCCGCGACAGGACGCCACAGCCTCGCCAGGGATTGAGCAACCGACGAACGTCGGCCGCCACCAGCCCCGCACACACCCACACTTCCCAGAAGAGTAAGACGAGCGATCACCAGCAGATCCGTTCGGCAGAGGAGGTCACCGAGGAAGCCGCTGTGAAATAGCGTGATTCGCCCAGAAGGGGGCGTTTGGCCCCGCGAGCAACGAGACCCGGACCGGCATGCCCCCCGAGCCTTCCATCATGATGTTCCGCTCGCCTTCTCGGGGTCTGGCTTGACCCGCGGGCCCAGCCCGACGCTCTTTCAAGCGAAAGTAAAGGCGGACGATCATGAGCTGATCCGCTCCACGAAGGGACTCGGGCCGACACCCCCGTGGAAATGGCGGAATCTGCACGGCGAGCGGCTTGATCGGGTCTTGACGCGGCTGCAGGACAAACCCGGACCTGGGAGCCCTCCACGTCTTCCGGGTTGGTGTTCGCTTGGTCTTCTTGCGGGTCTGGCCTGAGAAACGGACCTAATCCGGGAACCGGAACGCCCGGCGATGTGCCGGAACCGTGCTGTCAAGTTCCGGTACCCGCGTGACGGTGTAGTTCCGGTAGGTGCGCTACAGACCGGTCATGTACCGGCTCCGGGGCAGGGCAGGCGTGATGTGGCACAGCACCGTGGTGGTCACGTCGACCGCAGGCTCACACGTCAACACGCTCACTCTGGAGTATGTGCTGGCCGAGCAGGAGTGGGCGGCGGCCACCCTGGTGCTCACGCTGGCCGTACGGCGGCTGCGAAGGAGCGTCGCGGCACGGCAAGAGAGCGTGCCGGCGCACACGCTCGTGCGCCGGCACGCTCTCGAGGGGCTCAGCGCACCAGGAAGGCACGCTCGACGGTCTGGCTGACCGTGGCGCCCGCGCTGTCGCGGGCCGTGAGCCGCAGGGAGAGCGAGTCGCCCGAGCGCGGCAGGGTCAGCAGCAGGGCACGCCAGGAGTCACGGCCTGTTGGCACCACCGCGGCCCGATGCCACGACTTGCCGTCGGAAGAGACCTCGGTGGTGACCTTGGTGATCGGCTTGGTCGCGCCCTCCATGCGCTGCAGCCGTAGCGGCAGCGCCATCAGACCGGGGCGGGTGGCGTTGTTCAGGTCGAGCTCGGGTTCGGCCCGCAGGACGAACAGCGGCACCGGGCCCGTGCCTGCCGAGGTGAACGACCACTCGGTCGTGAGCTTGGACGACAGCTCGGTGGCCCGGGGGTCGGCCGTTCCCTCGACGCGCAGCTGGAAACGCCCCGGGCCGGGCGCGACGGGCAGGGTCACGGTGTAGTTGGGCAACTGCTCGGCCGTCGCGACGACCTTGCCGTCGCGCAGCAGCGTGGTCGTGCCCTCGCCGAAGTCGCTGCTGCCGGTGACGCGGTCGCGCCCGGCCGCGTGCCACAAGGGCAGGCTGCCGACCTTGATCGCGTCATCGGTCCTGGTCACCAGGGTCCGATCTTGCAGGGCCGTACCCACGACTCCCGAGTTCCACCGCTCGTGTTCCTGCCGACCGGCGCGGTAGGCGCGCGCGTTGGCGTGCTCCAGCGTCTGGTGCAGCCGCCCGCTCGGCATCGTCTCCAGGGCCCGCTCCCAGGGGATGCCGGGAGTGAAGTACCAGGACTGGGTCACGGGCAAGGCGGTGATCGTCTGGCTCCAGCTCGTGTAGCCGTCGCCGAGGGGTCCGCCCGCCGTGGGCCCGGCGCCCGGCGCGCCGATGGCGTCCGCCCGCAAGGTGGCCAGGTCGGCGCGCACCTTGCCCAGCTCGCGATCACGCACCCGCAGCTTGCCCGGCACCACGCCGTCCTTGCGCAGCACGAGGTTGTAGACGTAGGGGCTATTGGTGAACGTGCCGTCCGAGCGCTGGGCGGCGAGCTGGGTGAACTTCTCGAAGCGGAACCCGGGCGCCTTGGTGGTGGTGGGCGCGACACGGAAGCGCAGCGGGTCGGGTGCGACGTTGCGCGGCAGGGAAAAGCGGTCGATGGAGAAGCTCGCCGCCCATTCCTGGCCGTCCGTCCGTTTCTGGAAGAAGACGAACTCCTCTCCCGTCGTCTTGGCGTCGGGCCGGTCCGTCTCGACCTCCATCATCTTGGCGGTGCGGGCGTCGAAGACGACCTCGCGATTGCCCTTCACCTCCAGGCCGGTGACCGGCACGACGCTGAGCTCCCCGTGGCCGTCGGGGAATGCGGTCCGCATGACGGTGTAGGCCAGGTAGCGGCCGGCCGGTACGCGGATCGGGCCCTCGCTGTCGCCGTGGTTGATGCCCATGTCGATGAGCGGGCCGCCGTCCTCGGGCATCAAGGTCATCGGCATGAAGTCCTCGGAGTCGTCGGGGACGGTGCCGAGCTGGTCGATCAGCTTGACGCGCAGGTCGTAGCTCTCCGGCTCCTTGCCGAAGCTGAGCAGGGTCGACAGGGCCACGCCCTCGGCCGAGGCGGTGATCCGCCCGCCGTAGGCGGTGGTGGAGGCCGCCTTGGGCGCGGCGGTTACGGTGACCGGCGCGCTGCCGCCCGCCGGGACGGTGACCTGCGCGGCGCTCAGCGTGAACACACCCTGCGGCGCGGTCTTCCCGGCGAGGTCGGTGGCCTCCAGGGCGAGGTTCAGGGTGACGGGCGCGCTGCCGATGTTGCGGTAGGTGAGGGTGCGCTCGATAGGCTTTTCCTCGTACGGCCAGCGCAGGTGGCCGAAGGCGAGCGTGCCGGTATCGGCGGTGACGCTCTGCCGTACCGCCTTGGCCACGTCGAGACGGCCGGTGCCCGACTCCCAGACGTTCTCGCCGATCTTGGCCGAGCCGACAAGGGCGGCCTTGATCTCTCGCGAGGTCCAGCCGGGGTGCTGCTGGGCGAGGATGGCCGCGGCGCCCGCGACGTGCGGGGTGGCCATCGAGGTCCCCGACATCCGCACGTGCCCGCCAGTGCCCGCCTCGGCCGCGGCGATAGCCACGCCGGGAGCGGTCAGGTCGGGCTTGAGCGCGAAGTCGCCCGCCCGGGGACCGCGGCTGGAGAAGCTCGCGAGCTTGTCGGCGGAGTCCACGGCGCCGACGGTGAGCGCGGCGTCGGCGCTGCCGGGGCTGCCCAGGCTGCCCGCGCGGGGGCCTTCGTTGCCCGCCGCGATGACGAAGAGCATGTCGCGCTCGGCGGAGTAACGCTCGACGGCCTGCTCCAGCGGGTCCAGTCCGGCCTGGTCGGGGGCGCCGAGGCTCATGTTGACGATCTTGGCGCCCTGCTGGGCGGCCCACTCGATGCCCTCGATGATGTCGGAGGTGTAGCCGCTGCCCGCATCGTCGAGCACCTTGCCGTTGAGCAGCCGGGCGCCGGGCGCGACGCCCTTGCGCGCGGGCGTGCCCGCCACGCCCTGACCGGCGATGGTGGAGGCCACGTGTGTGCCATGCCCCTGGCGGTCCACGGCGTCGGCACTCTGGCTGAAGTTGGCCGCCGCCTCCACACGCCCGGCCAGGTCAGGGTGGCGGTCGTCAACGCCGGTGTCCAGGACGGCCACCTTGACGCCCTCACCGGTGAAACCGGCCTGCCATGCCTGCGGCGCGCCGACCTGCGGCACGCTGCGGTCGAGCGTGGCCTTGACGGGCGAGTCCAGCCACACCTTCTGCACCGACCGGTCCTGGCTGAGCTGAGCCCAGGGGGCGTCCGCGGTGGCGACGGCGTTGATGGAGGCCAGTGGACGCGCCCCGGATAAGGCTGTCATCGGCGCCGCCCCCTGGCGGTACTGCACGATCAGCGGCAGTGCCTTCTCGCCGAGACCGTCCTTGATCAGCTGCGGGACCCGGAAGAGGTTGCGGTCGAGCACACCCCTGGCCACAGCGCCCGCGACGTCGAGCGGGATGAGCGTCCAATCGTCCTTGGTGCCCTGGGTGATGTAGCGGACGCTCGACCGGCCGGGACCGGCCGTGAAGGTGATCCGGCCGCCTTCCACGCTGACCCGGTCACCGGTGACCAGTGTGACGCTCTTCGCAGCGGCAGCGTCGGGTGGGGGTGTTTCGGCGCTCGCCGACGAGGTCGCGGCCAATGCCGCCGCCAGGACGGCCGCCGCGACCAACGTTCTGCCTACCATGCTTGTCTTCCTCTCTCCCTGACGAGAAAAGTCGATCAAGCAGGGCGATGCGCGACAAGCCCAAGAGGGTGGCGGTTTCGGTCATGTCATAACTACGACACCGGCAATGTCAGGGCGCGGGCCTGTGGGTGCGTGAGCGCGAGGGCGGCCTGCTGTGCCCTTGGGGTGGATAGCACGCCCAGGATGTGCACGCGCCGCGTCGCCACCTCCACCACGAACAACACGGACAGACGCTTCAAGAAGATCGACTCATGCACCACATCCGTGGACGCAACCAGGTGACGTGCGCAACGGCCGAAGAAACACCAGCTCAGACCCTGTGGGTGCCCGATACTCGGCCCGTGGTGTTGACCTGGGGTTCGGTGTTCGCGTTGTGGATGGGCATGATCGCCGTTCATGGCGTTGCGTCTGCTGTATTTGATCTTTGTCCGGCTCGCGGGTTGGCTGGTGCTGCTGGTTCGCTCGCAGAGGTCGAAGGACGTGGAGATTCTGGTCTTGCATCATCAGCTCGCGGTGTTGCGTCGGCGTGGCAAGGCCTCAGCCGTCGTGGGCGGATAGAGCGGTCATCAGCGCGCTGGCGCGGCTGCTGTCTCCGGAAGGTCGTCGGCGGTTGTTCGTGACGCCGGGTACGCTGCTGCGCTGGCACGCCGATCTGGTACGGCGGCGGTGGACGTTTAGACGCCGTAGCCATGGTCGGCCCGCCGGGACCGCGCGGCCAGCGCTACTACCTCGACAGCGGGACCGCCGCCTCGGGCTGGGTGGTCGCGCTCGGAGGAGTCCTCCACGAGTACTCCTATGCCGCTTGAACTGCATGGATGAGGTCGTCGGCAGGCGCAGAGCCGGGCACGGAGTGGACGTGATGTTGCGCGTCTACGCCAAGTGCATCGATGGGCAACAAGAGGTGGCCAACAAGCGCAACTTGGACGCGCTGGCCGCATGACCAGGGCGTATGGAAGGACCCCGAGAAGCCTCGGGGTCCTTCGTCGTTGCAGCGTCGGATTCCCCGTACTGCGCTCCGAAACTTGCACACCGACCTGCGGAAACATGGCCGAGAGCATTCCGCGTGTCAAGTTCCGGTACCCGCGTGACGGTGTAGTTCCGGTAGATGCGTGACAGACCGGCCGTGTACAGGCTCTGGGACGCAGGGCAGGCTCACGGAAATGAACGGCGCGTTCACATGCCTCAGACCTTCCCGGACCCACCCGATAGCCGCCCACCTCGCGGGAGAGCGAGACCGCCGTCCAGGGTGGGGCGTAGCCCATCGCGTAGCGACGCCGTAGGCGCCCTTGACGACGGGGTCGCCTCCCGCATCATCGCCGGCGGGTGGTCCCGGGAGCAGGGGGTCCCGGCCCCGGGGCGTGGCTAGGAGCCCGCCAGCGCAGGCCGGTCGGATACGGCCGGGGGCTTGGGCTTGCGGGGACGGCCGCCGGGGGTGGCGAAGGCGCCGTGTTCCTTGGTGCGGTCGTGCCGGATGGCGTGCACCCGGATCACCTTGTCGTCGGCGGCCAGCTGCACCGATCCGGCCACGATCGACACCTGGATGCAGTGCCGGGCGGGCCCAGGCCCGCCCGGCCTGATACATGCTGCCGGCGAACGACACCGCCCCACCACCGTCGGCGATCCGGGTCACCACCGGACCGGTGCTGGCCGCCCGCGCCCGTCGCGCCGCCTGCACCCGCGGCTGTTCGGCGCTCTGCCTGCCCGGCCTGCTGCGCTGCACATGCGTGGCCACCAGCACCCCGCGGTGCAGCACCTCCACCAACCCGCCGCCGACCACGACCTCCACCAGCTCGCCGGCGAAGACCGGCCCGACCCGGTAGCCGAACCCGGCCAGCGAGATCTGCCCGCGCTGGTCGACCCACCGGGTGACCCCGGCCGGACGTGCCCCGCGCCGCGATGCCCCCGCGACCACCTCGGCCGCTGCCTGCCGCGGCGCCGCGGCCACCTGCTGCTCGCCGGCCAGGCGGAACCGCTGGACGGGTGAGCCTCCGCCCAACGCCTGGTGCGGCCGCACGGTGTTGTAGGTCTCCACCCAGGCATCCAGCGCCGCCTGCGCCGCCGCGACGGTGGCGAACCGGCGCTCGCACCCGTCGAAGTGCTCGCGCCGCATCGTCTTGTGCAGCCGCTCCACCTTCCCCGTGGTGGTTGGCGCATACGGCGCGGTGAGCAGATGCTTGATCCCGTTGTCGGTGCAGATCCGGTCGAAGGCCACCGGCCCCGGGCCCGGCCCGAACCGGGCGGTGAACACCTTGCCGTTGTCGGTGAGAACCTGCTCGGGCACCCCATGCCGGTCAAGCGCCGCGCGCAGCGCCGCACACACCGGCCCCGCGGTGGCCCGCGCCACGATCGTCGCGCACACCACGAACCGGGAATGGTCATCGATCCCGGTCACCACCTTGCACTCGCTGCCATCGGCCAGGTGGATGCCGCCCATCACATCCATCTGCCACAGCTCCATCGCCCGGCCGCGTTCCCACCGCTTGTAATCGGCCCGCTTGCGCGCCCGGCGACTCGCCTCGATCAGACCATGCCGGATCAGCGCCCGATACACACTCGAACGCCCCGGCACCGGCGCCAGCTCTTCCCGCTCCAACTCGTGCACGAGCCGGGTCGGCCCCCAGCCCGGGTGCGCCGTCCGCATCGCCACGATGCGCGCCTCCACCGCCGCGGTCATCTGATGCGGACACGAAGCCGGCCGCGACGACCGATCCGCCAAATTGGCGATCCCGCCGTCGGCCGCATACCGGCGCAGCCACCGATGCACCGTCTGCCGCACCACCCCGAACCGGCGGGCGACCTCGGTCACCGACGCGCCCTCCAGCACCTCGACCACCGCTCGATACCGCTGCTCCACCACACCCAGCTCCACCAGCATGGCCATCGGCTCCCTCGCTGCAGGAATGACGACCCACAGCCAAGAGCCGAACCACAACAAGCGGCAAGCCACCCCGAGGTGTCGCGCACCTACCGGAACTGCTGTCGCACACCAGCCGGAACCTTGTCGCCCAGCTACCGGAACCGCGTCTTCAAACCGTCGCGCAGGAACCGGAACCGATGTGTCCACCATCTACCGGAACCACACAACATACACCGTCACGCGGGTACCGGAACTTGACACACCGCGCGAGCACCGATGGACTAGAGCAATGTTCCGTGTGGCTGAAGTGACATGCATTTCCGCAGGTCAGCACCATGATCAAAGCGCGCCCTGCAGGATTCGAACCTGCGACCGTCGGATTAGAAGTCAGAAGCACGGACTGTGCTTTTTCGCAGGTCAGAATGGGCGGCAGCGGCTTTTGGGGTCTGAATTGCGCATGTATTTGGCAAGACCGTGGCTGGGTGCACGGTGAGGCGTACAGCTTCGACCCTCATATGAATGCATCCGGTGTGGGGGCTGACCATGGGGTTCGTCCGCCCTGAGCCGCCATCATCGGACGCTCGGCTGACGGCGGAAACGTCACACCATCGCGCTGAGCTCCGGATCATTACAGATATTTAAGGTAAATCTGTAGTGATTCATCTCATATTGCTCACCGGCGTCACCCTTGAGTAAAGATCTTCTGACAGATCAACTCACCAGCTGATTGAGGTGTTCGTGAGCAAGTTAGAACGGTTAGCGAGGGCACGGTCGCGGTCGCGGCGGCATCTCGCCACGGCAACGGTGCTAACGGTGACAGCATCGCTCCTGGTGACGGGTACCACCCGTGCGGCTGTGGCCGAGCCCGAGCCGTCCAGCAGTTCCAACACGGCTGCTCCGTCCGTGACGACATTCCCCCGGCCAGCCGATCCGGACGCGCCGCTACGCGCCGCGATCGAGGAGGCCAAGAAGCAGGGCAAGCCAGTGGCGGTGGAGGCGGTCTACACCGAGACCTCCCGCACCTGGGCCTACCCCGATGGGCATCTAACCCTGCAGTCGTATGCGGGCCCTTCGCAGCTGAAGCAGCCCGATGGGTCATGGGCTTTCATCAACACGGACCTGGTGGAGCAGGACGGGTTTCTCAAGCCCAAGCTGGCCAAGGCCGACGTGCAGTTCTCCCTTGGCGGTAACGGGCCGTTCGCATCCATGGAACGAGGCAACGGGCAGAAGTTCTCTCTGTCCTGGCTGAAGGATCTCCCCAAGCCGGAGATCACCGGCAACGTCGCCCGATACATCGACGCGGCCGGCCCCATGGCCGACCTCGTGGTGACCGCCCTGCCCACCGGATTCCGGCACGACGTCGTGCTCCGGGAACGCCCCACAGGCCCGGTGGAGTTCCGCATCCCGGTCCAAACCGAAGGGCTCACCCTCGCCGAGAGCAAGAAGGGCAAGGGCCTCACCCTGACCGATGGCAAGGGCAAACGGGTCGCCTCCGCCGCCGAACCGGTGGCCATCGATGCTGGACCCAGCCCCGCCGAAGCCAACACCCGCGAGGTCAAGCCACCCCGTACCGGGAAGATCGACACGCAGGTCGTGACGGAGAACGGCCAGCAACTGCTGGTTCTGACACCGGATCCGGCGTTCCTGAATGACCCGGCCACCCGCTACCCCCTGACCGTGGACCCCACCACGACCTTGCCACTGCTCAGTGACAAGGTGATCAGCAACGACTCCAACGCGAACACCTCACCGGCCTCGCCCAAGCTCGAGACCAGCGTCTCGCGGACCTACACCGACGGTCACCTGACCAACGTCAACTCGCTACTCAAGTTCGACACCTCGGTGCTGGCCGGTCGATCAGTCGGCAACGCCCGGCTGGAAATGTATGCCGAACAAGACGTCGGCTGCCGCTGGTACGGGCCCGGCGGCGTGGAAGTCAAACGTGTCACCTCGGGATGGAATGCCGACAATGTTGGGTGGAGTAACAAGCCAGCGGTGACCAGCTTCGGCTCCTCCATCCAAATCTGTCCCAATACCTCGCAGCTCGATCCCGACGGCAACTGGATCCCGCGGACCATCACCTGGGACATCACCGCAATGGCCAACGCCTGGGCTGGCGGAGCGCAGAGCGAAGGTGTCCAAGTATCGGGTTCTTACACTAACGCGCCCAGCCAGGGCAGCGGATTCTGGATCTACTACCACTCCGCCGAGCGTGTTGGCGGCAAGCCGCCCAAGCTGACGGTCAACTACTTCCTGCCGCCCGAGATCCCCACCGTGACGGCCGAATCCATCGACTCCCTCACGGGCAACGATGCCATCGCGCGCAGCCAGAACGTGAAGGTCGGCTTCAAGTCCGCCGTGCCGGAAGCGACCAACCTGGACTACACCGTCACGGTCAATGACTCCACCATGGTGCCCCCGCCATCCTTCCCGACCGGTCATGCCGCGCACTGGAAGTTCGATGAGGCGACGGGCGCCGCAGCTGCCGCCGACGCTAGCAGTAACGGCTACACCGCCACCTACACCGGCAGCCGGCATGCGGCCACGACTGGCAAGCTGGGCGGAGCTGTCCTGCTCAACGACGGTGCGGACCTGCCGAATTCCTACGCCACCACCAGCAAACCCGTGCTGAACCAGAATGCCAGCTTCTCCCTCAGCACCTGGGTCAAACTGTCCGACAGCGAGAGCATCCAGTACATCGCCAGCCAAGATGGCAGCCCCTTCGGGATGTCCCTGTACTACCTCGGCAGCAGCTGGCAGAAGGTACGACTCCAGATCTCCGGCACCGGCGGCTCCACCGGCTACGGCGTGTGGGTGGACTCGGCCAAACTGGCCAAAATTGATACTTGGACCCACCTGATCGCCATGTACGACGCCGCCGCAGCCAAAATCCGGCTCTACATCGACGGCGCCCTGTCCGCTGAAACCGACTACACGCCCACCGGGACGGTCACCAGTGGCCCCTTCCGGATCGGCAGCCGTAAGACGTCCGAGATCCAGAGCCTGCGGGGCTCACTCGATGACATGCGTCTCTACCAGCGGGCCCTCACTCTCAAGGAGATCAAGGACCTGTACGGCGAGGTCGCCGCAACGAGCTACAACGCCAAACCCTCCGGCCAGGTCATCAACCAGACCTTCGCGCTCCACAACCCGGCCAGCCTAAAGTTCGTCGTCAAGGCATGCCGCGCCGGAGTCAGCCCGCCTTCATGTAACGAGAGCCCGGCCTACCGCATCACCTCTGATGCGCCGATGCTGCCTTCCGACACCGAAACCGGCATGGCCGACCCGACCCGGCCAATCCTGTCCGGCATGGTCAACCGCCCCTCCGGCGGACCAGTCACAGCCAAGTACTACCTGTACGACAACGCAGGCACCCCGGTCGGCTCCGCGCCGCTAGGCACCCGCACCGTTAACGGTGGCGAACGGGCCTCCTTCCAGATACCGGCCAGCACCGTCCAGCCGGGCACGACGTATCAGTGGCAGATGGTGGCCTGCGCCAGCGGCGAGACGGCCGCCGATGAGGTCTGTACCTCCAAGACTGCCTCGATCTCCTTCACCACCCCCGGTACACCCCCACCGCCCCCGGCGGAGGACATCAAGACGCTGACGCTGGGCAAGGACAGCTTCGTCATCAAGACCGCCAAAACCGACCCCACCGCCTGCAACGGCAACCCGTGCACCGTCACCGACGACACCGTCATCCGCATCGGCGGCACCGGAGTCGACAAGACGGCCGCGGTCATCGGGTTCAAGCTTGACGAGTTGCCCAACGGCGTTAGTGTCTCCGAGGGCGTCCTCAAACTCGGTGTTTCCACGTGCCCGGCGGGAACTTGTCCGAGCGACGCAGTCATCACCGCCACCTCGCTCAAGAGCGCCGTTACCAGCGAATCCAAGGGCTCCGACCTGGCAGCCGATGCAGACCCGAACGTGACGCCGCACTCCCTGCCGTTGTCCAGTCCGCAGGCTGACATTGGGGATGACGCCTTCTCCTGGTTGTTGCTCACGTCCAACAAGGATGAGGTCATCACCTTCGGTGACGCGAGAGCGGCCGAGCAACCCGCGCTAGCGATCACATACCTACCAGCTGGCCCGCCCAGCGAGGTGCTTAATCTCACCGCCTCGGGCGGCGACGCGAGTGTTCTCGCGAGCTGGGGCCTGCCGAAATCCAACGGCAGCATGGCCATGCTTGACGGTTACGACGTCGAGGTCGCAGACAACAGCGGCAGCAGTGTCAAGAGCCTGCAGGTGAGCGAGCCCTACGCAGCTATCAGCGGCTTGGCCAATGGCCAGACCTACTCCATCAAGGTGAGGGCCAAGACCGCCTTTGGCAGCAGTGCTTGGGAAGGCGTCAACGCCACCACCAAGGCAGTCCCGCCGCCACCCGTTCCGACTCCAGGTACACCGTGTGTTCCCTTCCTCGATACGCCGCCCTCCGCGGCGACCAAAGCGGCGACCTCAGAGTCTGGCGTGCAGGCCTACCTCGACCGCGTTAACGCCTACTACCAGGCGCAGGACGCCGTGCTAGAAGGCCGCGCCGCAACCATCTGGGATGCCTCAGGCGTCACCCCAAGTGCACCCAGCACCGCCAAGTTGTCCCTGCTGAACGTGACCTTGGTGCAGGAGCGGGACGCCATGACTCAGAACGGAAAGACCCGCTCCGGCTCCTCCGTGCAGCTGTCCAATCCCGTGGTCCAGGCCATGCCTGATGGCGGCACTCGCGTGACCGTCGAGGTCACCCGGAAGTGGACCGAAACCACGGAACCTGCGCCAAATGCCACACCGGCGCGGACCTCCGCAGCAACAGCGGGGACGATCGAACCCAGCGAAGCCACGATCTCGATCTTCGTGTTCGACCGTTGCGGCAATATCACCATCATCGACGCCCCGATCGAAGAGAACGAGGACTCCACCGATCACGCCGACATTCCGCCGATCAGTGGCGGCGGCGGCGCTGGCGGCAACGAGCCAGCGATGATCCCGTGCGGAAAGCAGCAGAGCAAACGGATTATCAACTGTGAAGTCCGAGACCGCCTGGGGACGAAGGGGTGGATTGTCCGATCCTTCTTCAAGTCGCACTGGCCAGCCGATGTCGGTGAAGGAAGCACGGGAGCGTATCAGCGCTGGCTGATCGACAGCTATGAAAATGTCTCGATCCTCCAACCGACCTGGGACTTCTGGGGCTATAACACGCTGTTCGGCAAAACGCTGGTCAAGAACTTCAAGTTGTCTCAGACCGGTGGAGCTTGCTTCTTGAGCAAGGTCGTCAGGACCTCGACGACGGTGGGCACTTCGGTCGAGCCGGAGAAGGTCGGCCTAAATTGGGGGTTCACGTTCTCGGGCGACGCCAGCGAGAAGTGCTCCGAATACAACGGAAAACCGACATCGAAGATCCGACACAAGGTTATCCTTCCTCAGGCCCTCATCGAATCAGAGTGCCATGTGGCTTCGGGAGTCAACTGCTGGCTGACCCGCTACAAGCACTATCTCCACACAGAGTATTCATTCGACTTCAAATACACTCACGACAACGGCATGGGGCACCCGGTCACCACCAGGTATGTAACGACACCGGTCCTGCATGATCTGTGGTGCAAGGTCGAACGCAACTACGGGAATATCTTCCCGGTTAACTGGAACAGCGTTCGCTATGACGGCGTGGGATGCAGAGCAAGATCCACGCTTGGTAAGAAGAAGCCGCTCTAGCGAACGATCACTCACACACCGCGAAGACCGTTTCTAAGATCGTTTGCGGAAGTTGCCGGCCGTCTTTTGATGGCCGGCAACATCAGCCAAAACCCAGGAGGGAAGAACGTGTACCCACTCGGGGGCCGCAGCAGGGGACGGATATCAATATACGTGTTTG